>JBJTHA010000334.1:0-7722 GCA_046094265.1 Cytophagales bacterium | reverse complement strand
GTGCAAGGTTTATCAGCTATGCCGATGGCTCCATCCGTTTTGACGAAGATGCCAAACGGGCGGGCTGGAAACGAAAAATTGAAATCAACGATACGGTGGGCTACCACAAACTGCAATCTCTTACTGCCTTAATGATGACCATTCCAGGAGTACCCGTAATCTACTATGGCGATGAAATTGGCGACCCGGGTGGCAACGACCCCGACAACCGCAGAATGATGCGTTTTGAAAAACTGAACCCGCGGGAGGTTGCCACTAAGCAGATTACGGGTAAGTTAGTGCAGTTGCGAAGAAACTCGTTGCCGTTGATCTATGGCGATTTCACGTGGATAAAAACCGATAAAGAAGTATTGGCCTACCAACGCCACTACTTCGGCAAAAAGGTGATCGTGGTATTCAACAAATCTGCACAAGCAAAATCCATAGAACTGGGCAAGGTGCCAGGTTACGCCAAAACAAATTTTAATGGGCGGTTGCAGTTTGAAAATAACGTTGCAAAACTTACCTTAAAGCCACATTCTTTTGAAGTGATTGAAATAAACTGATAAACCTACGTGCATGCCTACAATTAGCGCCACCACCAAACCTCAGCTGAGCTTCTGGCAAATTTGGAACATGAGCTTTGGCTTTTTAGGAATACAATTTGGATTTGCCTTGCAAAATGCCAATACCAGCAGAATTTTTTCTACACTGGGTGCAGAGCCAGACAACCTCGCCCTATTTTGGTCGGCAGCACCCATCACGGGTTTGGTCGTTCAGCCCATTATTGGTTTTTATAGTGACCGAACTTGGCATCCTACGTGGGGCCGTAGAAGGCCTTACTTCGCACTCGGTGCGGTATTAGCTTCCATAGGTCTGTGCATCATGCCAAACGCGTGGGCACTTTGGATGGCCGTGGGAACACTATGGATTATGGATGCTTCCATTAACATTAGCATGGAACCTTTTCGTGCATTTGTGGGCGACATGCTACCTCCCTCGCAGCGTACCACAGGGTTTGCCATGCAGAGTTTTTTCATCGGAATTGGTGCCATTGTTGCTTCCTTTCTTCCTTACATATTCACCAACTGGCTTGATGTAAGCAACACTGCGCCCGAAGGGGAAATACCCGACTCAGTAAAGTATTCATTTTACCTGGGTGCATTCATGCTTTTCACTGCGGTGATGTGGACAGTGCTCACAACTAAAGAATATCCGCCCGAGCCTACCCATCAAAACCTGCGCAATCGCGAAAAACGAAAAATAGAAAATGAAGAAGGTACGAAATGGCTACTCTCAAAAGTAGGTATGTTTTTAGTGATTGTAGGAACTATCCTGATATGGATCATCAACTACATGGAGCTTGAAAAGGAGTTATACGTGTTAGGAGGTGGATTGTTAATTTTTGGAATGGTGCATTTGCTGGCCGTTCTCTACATTCGGCAGGGCAGATCATACCTCGGCATGGTACACATGGTGAAGGACTTGAACAGTATGCCCAAAACAATGGTTGATTTAGCCTATGTTCAATTTTTCTCTTGGTTTGCCCTATTCTCAATGTGGATTTATACCACACCGGCCGTTACAAGCTATATCTACGGTGCTACCTCTACATCGTCAGCTGAATACAACCAAGGTGCTGACTGGGTAAGTGTGCTTTTTGGGATATACAATGGCATCGCTGCCATCGCTGCCTTGTTCTTGCCAATTCTTGCCAAGTATACCAGCCGAAGGGTGACACACTTTATTGCCCTGATGTGCGGTGGCGTTGGTTTGATTTCGATATACTTTATTAATGACCCCGATTTATTGTTAGTGTCGATGATTGGTATCGGCATTTCATGGGCAAGTATTTTGTCTATTCCATATGCCATGCTCTCTGGTTCGTTGCCTGCCGAAAAAATGGGCTACTACATGGGTGTATTCAATTTCTTCATTGTGATACCTCAAATTATGGCAGCTACCGTTTTGGGCTTTTTGCTCAACAAGGTTTTTCATGGTCAAACCATCTATGTGCTTGTATTCGGTGGCGCTTGCATGATCATCGGTGCGTTGTTGTCGCTTCGTGTTCGCTCGTCTGAAGAAGTAGTGATCAAAAATTGAGTGGATGATCAGATAACGAAACCGTCTCCTTTTGTGCAGTGAAACTCTCCTTGGAGGTATCAAGTCAATTCAAAAAAAAATCAGATTGACACCCAACTTTTAGAGAAAAGTAAAACCATCGAAACCCTAGAATAATCACGGCACGGAGTATGGCGGCTCCGCTTGGACGTTATTTTTGAAACTTATTCTTCAGGAGAGCCAATTTCTCTTCCAACGACAACTCCGGTTTCTTCGTCTTCGTTGGTTTTGCATCGTGCCGCTTGGGTGGTTGATTACCTTTCGGCTTGTCGCGGTGCGCAGGGGATGTTGTGTATGGTAGCTGCTCTTCAAAGGGGTTGGTCTTCATCGACAAACCAATTCGCTTGCGCTCAATATCCACTTCAACCACCGTTACCTTCACCTTCTGCTGAACGGCCACCGCCTCTTTGGGATCTTTGATAAACTTGTCAGACAAGTGGCTGATATGAACCAGACCGTCTTGGTGTACACCAATGTCGACAAACGCACCGAAATTAGTAACGTTGGTGACAATACCCGGCATTTGCATGCCCACCTTTAAGTCTTCCAGTTTGTAAACGCCCTCAGTAAAACTAAACACTTCAAAAGTCTGCCGAGGGTCGCGTCCAGGTTTCTCTAATTCGTTAATAATGTCTTTTAGCGTAGGTAACCCTACTTTTTCGTTGATGTATTTTTCAAGGCTTAGCTGTTGGCGCAGTTCGGCTTTCGTCATCAGATCTTTGATCGAACAGCCGGCATCGGATGCCATTTGATTGACAATTGAGTAACTCTCGGGATGAACCGCACTGGCATCTAGGGGATTATCCGAACTTGTAATGCGCAAAAATCCGGCAGCTTGTTCAAAAATCTTTTCACCAAAGCGGTTGACTTGCATCAACTCTTCTCGCGTTTTGAAGGGTCCGTGCTGATTGCGAAACTCAACAATGTTTTTCGCCAGTGCGGGGCTTAAACCCGACACGTAAGACAGTAACTCTTTGCTGGCCGTGTTCACCTCCACGCCTACCGAGTTCACACAGTTGATCACCACATCGTCCAACCCTTGCTTCAATTTTACCTGATCAACATCATGCTGGTATTGCCCAACACCAATGGATTTTGCGTCAATTTTTACCAGCTCGGCCAATGGATCCATTAACCTACGGCCAATGGAAACGGCACCGCGCACCGTCACATCTTTATCTGGAAACTCATCGCGTGCTACTTCTGACGCAGAATATACCGAAGCACCGCTTTCATTTACCATTACCACCAAAATGCGCTGGCTTAGTCCGAGGCATTTAACGAACGATTCTGTTTCGCGGCTTGCGGTGCCGTTACCGATGGCAATTGCATCTACTTTGTATTCTTCGCACAACTTCTTAATCAACACCTCGGACTTGGAGCGCTCGCCTTGTCCGTTGTGCGGATAAATCACATCATGATGCAGCAGTTTGCCTTGGCTATCCAAGCATACTACTTTGCAGCCGGTTCGGAACCCAGGATCAAGTGCCAATACATTTTTTTGCCCGAGTGGGGCAGCCAGCAAAAGCTCGCGTAAGTTGGTCGCAAATACTTTGATCGCCTCCTCGTCTGCCTTCATCTTTGACTCCACACGAATCTCTGTCTCTAACGAGGGACTCAAAAGTCGCTTATAACCATCGGCTATCGCCATTTTTACTTGTTGGCCAACCGCATTGTCACTCTTCACATGGGTACGCTCTATGGCTTGCACTGCGAGCTCTTCGGGAGGCGCGATTGTCAACGACAAGATGCCTTCCTTCTCGCCCCTGCGCATGGCCAGCAAGCGGTGCGAGGGTGCTTTTGCAACCAGCTCACTCCACTCAAAATAATCTTTGTATTTCTGGCCCTCCGCTTCTTTGTTTTTGACCACATGAGTAGAAACTGTTCCTTCGTTCCAAAACAACTCACGCACTTTCTTTCGGGTTTCTACGTGCTCGCTAATTTGTTCGGCAATAATATCGCGGGCACCTGCCAATGCATCCTCCACAGTGGTAACGCCTTTTCCTTCATCAACAAAAGACTTTGCAAATTCAGTAAAGTCAAATTTCTCTTGTAGAAAAATTTTTTCTGCCAGCGGTTCAAGGCCCTTTTCTTTGGCAACGCTTGCGCGGGTTTTGCGTTTTGGCCGATATGGCAAATAGATATCTTCAAGTTCAGCCAATGTTTCCGCCTGCACTACGGAGCCCAACAAGTCGGGCGTAAGTTTACCCTGCTTTTCGATGGATGCAATGATTGCTTCCTTCCGTTTGTCCAGTTCGGCCAGTTGCTCCAAACGATCGCGCACGTTGGCAATCATTACTTCATCCATACTGCCGGTTCGCTCTTTGCGGTAGCGGGCAATAAAAGGAATGGTGCCACCTTCGGCCAACAAATCTGCCACCGCTTTTACGTGTTGTAGTGAAAGCGAAAATTGGTCTGCGATTTGTTTTACCCAGCGGTCGATGTTTTCGTTTTGCATACTGTAAAAGGGTGGTAAAAATAGCTGGAGATTCGCCATTTAAAAAGAAAGGAGAAAATAAAATGGCATATAGCATTAGTGGGGATCCGTGTGGTGACGGGCTTTGAATCACCTCAAATATTTGGTATCTTTTCGCGTTAATAAAAGGTATGTTCAAGTTATTATTTGCAACAGTTTTGTGGACCACCGGTGGCGACTCGCTCCGAATGGAGACTATCAATGGCAAACAGTTTATCATCCATCAAATTGAGGCCAAAGAAACGTTGTATTCAATATCGAGGCGTTATGGAGTGGCTGTAACGGCTATTATTGAGAACAATGGCGCAGTGGAAGGATCACTGGCAGCGGGACGATTGTTGAAAATCCCCTATGCCCCAAAATCAAAAGTAAAAAACAGCCCGGAAACTGCTACAGTGCCTAGTGTGAAATCGGTAAGCAGTACACATGTAGCGGCTGCCAAAGAGACGCTTTACTCCATTGCAAGGCAGCATAACATTACGGTTGATCAACTTAAAGAATGGAACCATCTGACCAGTGATGAACTCAAACTCGGACAACAACTCATTATTACTCAACCGAAGTATGCAACATCAAATACAATGGTGCTGCCCACCATCACCGCTCAGCAGTCAGCAAGTGCAACGCACACTGTTACGGCAAAAGAAACGCTTTATGCAGTAGCGCGACACTATGGCGTTACCGTAGATCAGATCAAACAATGGAATAACCTCACCAGTGATGAGTTAAAACCAGGCCAGATGTTGTTGGTGGTTCAGCCAAACTATACAGCAGCTGCCAACACTACTGCGACCAATACCGTACCCAACTCTGCGAATGCAAACACAACTACCGGCACGATCAAGATTTCAGAAAAAGTGATCGGTGCAGATGAAGTACGCGAAGATGGGAATTGCGATTTGATGGCCAACACCGAAAACAGTAGAAAGTATTTAGCCCTTCACCGCACAGCAAAAATTGGCTCTGTGCTAAAAGTGCGCAATACACAAAGTAATCGTGAAGTATTTGTGCGTGTGATAGGATCCCTGCCAACCGATGTATCATCAGAAGTGCTTATCCGCATTTCAAGTGCTGCCATGAAGCGGCTCGAAGCGTTGGACGGTACCTGTAAAGTAGAGATCACCTACTATAAATAATTCTGTTTGAGCCTTCGCGCTTCAATTCATCTTGTGCTCGCACTCCTCTTTGGCACAGCGGGGTGGGGACAAAACCTGGTACCCAATCCAAGTTTTGAAGAATACTTCAACTGCCCGGGGACTTATAATTATGCCACCGATGGAAAACTAGCTCCGGGTTGGTTTTCTCCAACTTCTGGCACGCCAGATTTGTATAACGAATGTAGCAGAGGCGATGCTGGTGTGCCCACCAATTGGGCCGGTTATTCAAAACCATACACTGGCAAGGGTTATGCGGGTATTTATTGTTATGTAAAAGGCAAGGAGTATCGTGAGTACCTGCAAACAAAGTTGATTGAGCCCCTGCGCAAGGGTATTGAGTACTACATTGAATTTTTTTTTCGATTGTCTTCCAATTCAAAATACAGCATCGACCGAATTGGTTTGCAGTTTAGCGACTCGATGAATTGGCAAAGCCATGATAAAACGCGCTACTTGCCAACATTCGAGTACCGAATGGCAAGTGCTTACAGCCGATCTATGGGTATTTGGAATAAATGTCGTTTTTTTTACACAGCTAAGGGAGGTGAGCAATATCTGACTATCGGCAACTTTTCTGATGATGTATCTACAGGTACTTTCCACATCACATTTTCGAAAGCCAAGGAACCGATGCTGGACAGGGGGGCTTATTTTTTTATTGATGATGTGCGTATTGTACTTTATAAAGAGTCGAAACAAAAACCCGGCAAGCCTTTGATAGTGGAAGGTTATCCGGAAATAAAGGTGAACGAACGCTACGTATTGAAGAATATTTATTTTGAGTTTGATAGCGCAAGGCTGGTGGGCAATTCGTTTGTTGAGTTGGACAAGTGGCTAACCGTTATCTACACTAAAAAGAACTGGAAGATAGAACTGACCGGCCACACCGATGAGCGAGGAAGTGAGCAATACAACTTAGATCTGTCGCTGGCGCGTGTAGAGGCAGTTGCCGACTACCTTATGTTAAAAGGTGTAGATCCCCTACGTTTCAAATTAATTGGTGAAGGCAAGAGGCGACCGCTGTCGTTAGGTAAAGATGAAGCAGCACATGCGCTGAACAGACGCGTGGAAATTCGGTTTTTTGAGAAATGAACATGACCGAGAAAAAACGCCAATACATTATCAGCCTCAAGGATTTTTTGGAAGGGAAAGGCTTGCAGTTCAATCAACGCAGCTTTATCGAAAACG
The DNA here is from genome assembly GCA_046094265.1 of Cytophagales bacterium. Taxonomy (GTDB): domain Bacteria; phylum Bacteroidota; class Bacteroidia; order Cytophagales; family Cyclobacteriaceae; genus ELB16-189. The sequence goes on along the minus strand of JBJTHA010000334.1, from coordinate 801 downwards.
ACCCTGTGTGCATTCCCCATCACTACAAAAAGAAACAAGACATTGAGATTGCCGCGCTAATCGCCTCTGTGTTGGCTTGGGGCCAGCGCGTGACCGTCATCAACAAAGCCAAAGAATTTCTGAGTTGGATGGAAGGAGCCCCGCATGATTTTGTGCTCCATCATCGAGATTCTGATTTGAAACCATTTGTTCGTTTCAAGCATCGCACCTTTAACGGGACAGACGCACTCTACTTTATTAAAACCCTGCGTCATGCTTACCAAAAATACCCCTCACTTGAATACGCTTTCCCCCTCCGCGAAAGCGATTTAACCACCGAGGCGGCTCTCACCCATTTCCATCATTTCTTTTTCAGTCTAGATTTGGTGCCTGTCCGAACAAAAAAGCATATCTCCAACCCGGCTCGAAACACTGCGTGCAAAAGGCTGAATATGTTTCTTCGTTGGATGGTCCGGCAGGACGATCGAGGTGTTGACTTTGGACTTTGGAAAAAGATTAAGCCTCACCAACTGGTATGCCCACTGGATGTACACGTTGAACGAGTGGCTTACAAACTAAATTTATTAAAAAAGCAACCCGCCAGTTGGAAGGCAGCCGTTGAACTAACCAACACGTTGAAACTACTCGATCCCGCGGACCCCGTCAAATATGATTTCGCTCTGTTCGGTATTGGTGTAGAGGGTGAAGTTTAAAAAAGTTGGGCAATCTTGGTGTTTCGTTGGACAAACCAATATCAACTCATCAAAATGATTATTTTTTTTATCAACGGTGCGGCACAAGAGAAAAAAGTTTCTACCTTTT
>JBJTHA010000333.1:0-3521 GCA_046094265.1 Cytophagales bacterium | reverse complement strand
TATTGAAAGTAATGTCGCTAAATAGTACCGTGCCGCTGAATTCTACGGCTACATTGTCAACTGAAATCATACGATTGAAAATAGGCCGCGCAAAGATAGGACTATCATTGATATCGTTGGTGTCATTTTTCGATAACGTTTTCGAAAGCGCAATCGAAAAGATGACCTCGATATTTCGTAGTATTTCAAACGCGAATTTGTATTTTGCTTGCAGATGAAGTAAACATGCCGCTGCTAGAGGTAAACAAGATTTCGAAGAAGGGTTTAGGCACCTTTCAACTTAAAAACGTTTCACTTTCGCTGGAATTCGGGCAGCGCTTGGTGCTGGTGGGCGAAACAGGCTCCGGCAAAAGTACCGTGATGAAAATTATCGCGGGCTTGGAAGATGCGGATGCAGGCACTGTCGCACTTGATGGCGAAGTGGTGAAAGGACCGTCTGGCGTGTTGGTAGCTGGTCATTCGCGTATCGCCTACTTGCCTCAGTATTTTGAACTGCAGAAATTTTTGCGTGTGGAGCAGGTGCTGGATTATTCCAACCGCCTCTCATCCACGCAAGCCAGTAATCTTTTCCGTTACTGTAAAATCAATCACCTTCTTTCTCGCAAAACAGACGAACTTTCGGGAGGCGAGCGTCAGCGCATTGCCTTGTGTAGACGGCTCATTTCGAAACCACAAATATTGTTGTTGGACGAACCTTTCTCGAACCTCGACCGCATCATGAAGCAAACATTGAAAGATGTACTTAGTGAAATTGAGCAGCAGCTGAAGATCACTATTTTGCTCGTGTCGCACGATCCGCAAGATACGTTGGCATGGGCAGATTGGATGTTGGTATTGAAAAACGGAAAAGTAATCCAAAAAGGTGTGCCCGCTGATTTGTATCGACATCCGAAAAACGAATATGTAGCTGCGTTGTTGGGTGATTATTCTTTGAACGGAAAAAGCAAACGCATCACGCGACCCGAAGATTGGAAGATCGAAAAGAACAAAAATGGTAACGGTAGGGTAGAAGCGATAGCGCTAATGGGCAGCTACCACTTGGTGCATGTAAAGAAGGGAAGTGATACGATTGCTGTATATTCGCAAAACCCGCAGCTGAAAAAGGGCGACAAAGTCGAAATAACATCGAAGAAAAGTTAGGGATACTTGATACTCGATATGGGTAGTTTCAGGCCACCAGCATCCAGCGTCATGTATCCAGCATCCAGTTATGATAAAACTCCTCGGCATTCCATTTGATGGTAACTCTTCGTATCTGCATGGCCCCGGTCAGGCACCCGGGTGTATCCGACAGATGGAAGCCGAAGGCTCCGCCAACACGTTTGCTGAAAGCGGACAAGATGTACGGGCGGGTGTCGCGTATCAAGATCGCGGCAATATCGTATTCGAAGATTTATCGCCTGCGGCTGTTTACCAAACCATCAAGCGCAATGTGAGAGAGGAAATTGCAGATGGTAGTAAGTTGCTTTGCTTGGGTGGAGATCATTCTGTATCGTTTCCCATCATTGAAGCCCACACTGAAAAATACCAACCGCTTCATGTGTTGCACATCGATGCGCACCCCGATTTGTACGAGAACTTTGACGGCAATCCGTATTCCCACGCATCGCCCTTTGCGCGACTAGTGGAAACGGGTAAGGTTACATCCCTTACTCAAGTAGGCATTCGCGCCTTTAACACACACCAACGCGAACAGGTCCAACGTTACGGTGTGAAAGTAATTGAGATGAAAGATTTCAACTTTGATTTTATCACAGCGCTGCAAATGCCGCTTTACCTTTCTTTTGATATTGATGCACTAGACCCCGCGTATGCACCCGGTGTCTCACATCACGAGCCGGGCGGCATTTCCACAAGGCAGGCCTTTCACATCATTCAATCGATCCCCGACCTGGTAGGCGCTGATATTGTAGAGTATAACCCCGTGCGAGATGTGAATAATATGACCGCCATGGTGGGGTATAAGTTGATGAAGGAAGTGATGGCGAGGCTTTGAATTCTAATGATTCCATTGAATTTTGCAGTTAATCTAAGTCCAAAACGATTTTCAAATTCTAGTTGACGCTCGCAGCGATTTCGCTTTCCACTTGTCCATTTTTTTTAAAAGGCGTTTATATATCAATTGCTCTCAGCTGATTGATCATTCATATCACATTCCTCTATATAACCGTGGAAGGGTATTCTCGGTTTACTAGATCGTTTTGAACGATTATCACGATTCCGATTTGCGCAATCCTGACTAAACAAAATTACTTTTAACTGTCACAATCTTATGGCCAAGGATTACCTTTGTGTCATGACGCCTATCATCGCACCCTCCATTTTAGCTGCCGACTTTGCTAACCTCCAAAGTGAGATCAACATAATCAATGAAAGTGAGGCTGACTGGATTCATGTTGACATTATGGACGGTGTATTTGTGCCCAATATTTCACTGGGCATTCCCGTGATGGAAGCAATAAAACGCCATTCTAAAAAGCCTTTGGATGTACACCTGATGATTGTTAATCCAGAGAAGTACGTGGAGGCGTTCCATCAAGCTGGCGCTAGCGTCATTTCTGTGCACATTGAAGCATGCCCGCATTTGCACCGCAATGTGCAGCAAATTAAAATGCTGGGCATAAAAGCCGGTGTAGCCGTTAATCCCCACACGCCAATTGATTCCCTGAAAGAGATTATTGCAGACATTGACTTGGTATGCCTCATGTCAGTCAACCCTGGCTTTGGTGGGCAAAAGTTCATCGAAAATACGTTCCAAAAAGTGAAAGAACTTAGGCAATTGATTAACCAGCGGCAAGCTTCTGCGTTAATTGAGATTGATGGTGGTGTAAACGAGAAAAATGCCAAGCCTTTACTTGATGCAGGTGCAACCGTATTGGTAGCAGGCAATTTTGTGTTTTCTTCCACCAATCCTAAGCAGGTGATTAAGGGCTTGAAGGCTTTGGCCTGATTTTGGTGATCCAAAACTCAAAATAGCGTGCTATGAAGGCTGTTTATGTTATCTCTATTATCGTGCTACTTTCCTCTTGCGCCCGTTCCGTTACCCGCATTGATCCTGTACAACAAATTGATCTTAGCGGTCGATGGAACGACAGTGACTCACGCCAAGTATCACAAAAAATGATTGATGATTTGCTTTCCAGCGATAAATTTAAAGACTACGCAAAATCCTTAGGAAAAAAGCCTGCCATTATTGTTGGCCTTATTCGCAATAAGACAAGCGAGCATATTGATGCTGACAACTATATTAAAAAAATAGAGTTAGCGATTTACAACTCTGGCCTCGCAGATGTAGTGGAGTCGGGTGCATTTCGAGATAGATTGAGGCAGGAGCGTGCACAGCAGCAGGATTTCGCCAACCCGTTAACAGTAGCACAATGGGGGCAAGAAACGGGCGCTAGCTTGATGTTGTTTGGCGAGATGACATCCGAGATCGATGTCTATCACAAGAGGCGGGTAGTGAATTATGTCACCACTCTTTTTCTTACCGATATGGAAACCAACAAGCGGGTTTGGTATGG
>JBJTHA010000332.1:0-18940 GCA_046094265.1 Cytophagales bacterium | reverse complement strand
CCATAAAACCCGTTTGGCGCTCAAGGCGGTTATTCACATCCACAAACCGAAGGCTAATGATATCGCCTTGGTCGTTTTTAGTGGTAAGGTGCTTGGTGTTAATGCCCGAGTAGCCTTTGAAGACCTCTTTCACGTTGTCTTTATCCACCGCTCGCAAATGCGACACCGGAATGATTTCGATTTTTTTTCCCGCCATGGCGGAAAGAGCAATGACTGGATGTGTAACACAACCCCACTTTTGAATTTGATCACCGGTGTGGGTAATGATGTGATCGCGGGGAATCGGACCGACTATGGCTATTCTCTTCATACGGTAGAGATTTAAGATTTAAAATTCAAGATTTCAGATGGTAGATTTTATTTTGTTAGATTTTTTAAGTATCGAATTTATGAGTTTTGATTCAGTGACTACTTCTTTTCGCCCTTGCATTGTTCGAGTTCAAGACTTGTTTGATATAATTACTTCCATTTATCTGGCGCGCTCAGTCGCTATCACGGCTTCTTTTACGTGCTGTTTTGCCAGTCTCTCGAACTCACTATCCTAGCTTGGATAAATACATATGCAAGCGAAATCGACAGAATCACCGTCAACACAGCAATAACAACCCAATAAGGTTTTGAATTATCCGCAGCCATCTTATGATTTTTGTTTCAAGCGTTTTTCAGATTCAATCAAATTCCGCTCTTGCTCAATTTCTTTTTTTAGCTGTTTTTCTGTAGGAAGATACGTTTTGTACTTAGCTGCAAAAACTTGCTGACTATCGTTAAGCAAACTGTACTTCACGATGGTTCTATTCTTTTCGGAGCAGAGGATCAGCCCAATGGTAGGGTTGTCACCTACTTGTCTTACCTGATCTTCAAAATATCGCACGTACATATCCATTTGGCCGATATCCTGATGTGTAAGCTCGCCTACCTTTAAGTCAATGACCAAAAAGCACTTGAGGATGTAGTTATAAAATACCAAATCAGCATAGAAGTGTTTCCCTGAGCCAACCGTTAAGCGATATTGTCGAGCTATAAAGCTGAAACCTTTACCAAGTTCTAACAGAAACTCTTTTAGTTTGTCGATAATTGCCCGTTCAAGTTCGTGTTCGTAAAACTTCGTGTTTGACTTAAGGTCTAAAAACTCCAGGACATATGGATCTTTAATGATGCCAACTGGCTTAGAGATTTCTTTTTTTTGTTCTGCCTCTGATTTAACGTCACGTTTTCCCTTTTTAGGGGTCATCAGCATTCGCTCGAAATATAAAGTATTGATTTGTCGTTCGAGGGCGCGCGTACTCCAATTACCTTCAATCGCTTCCTTCATGTAAAATTCTTTCGCATCGCTGCGCTCAACCTTCAAAATTAGGCGATAGTGAGTCCATGATAATTCAGGACGCACTGCGTCCTGAATTGGAAATGAACTAAAAAAATTCCTCATGTGCCTCAAATTGCTCTCATCGAATCCTTTCCCATACTCGAGAGACAAGTTCCGTGAAATTTGCTTAAGCAACGAAGTTCCGTATTCTGCCCTCCGCTTACCTCTCTGTTCTTCCTCAAAAATCAACCTGCCAATTTTCCAATACGCATGAACCATTGCGAAGTTAACAGCTCTATAAGCAGTGCCCCTCGCATTATCGATGACTTTGCGAATGCTTTCGTAAAGCCCCTAAACCCCTGTCGTCTTTGCAATTTTCTTTAACATCCTAAAGAAAATAAAGTCATCAAGCAACCAAAAATGCAGCCCCAAAAACCCCTGCGCTATCGCCCAACGTAGGCTTCACAATGGGTGTGTCCAACACGCCATTGTTAAAGGCAAACCTCTTGGCCGAAGTCACACCATCCGTATAAATCTCATCAATGTTGCCTACACCGCCTCCAATCACAATCACGTCTGGATCAATAATGTTCACAATCACACTGATGGCCAATCCAAAAAAGTGAGCCATGCGTTCCATGGTTAGCTTGGCATGTGCATCGCCTGCTTTGAACAGGTCATATACTTCTTTCAACCGTTTCTGCTGCCCCGAAATTGAGGCATAGTATTTTTCGAGCGCTGGCCCGGCCAATACTTTCTCCACACAACCACTTTTGCCGCAGTAGCACGGCCCACCTGATACATCCAAAAAGTTATGGCCCCACTCTCCGCCAATGCCTTGCAAACCGTTTAATACTTTACCATCCACCACTAAACCACCCCCCACTCCCGTACCCATGATCACACCAAAAACTACTTTGGCCTCCGGAAATTTTTGCTTCACCACGCCCAAACGCGCCTCTGCCAAGGCAAAGCAATTCGCATCATTGGCAATAGCAACCTCCATGTTTAATAACTTCTCCAAGTCTGCCTTCATGGGTTGAAAATTCACCGCTACGGTGTTGCAACCTTTCATGGTGCCTAACTTTGGATCTAGTGTGCCTGGTGTACCTATTCCAAGTTTTGCGGCACGGTAACCCATGGTGTGCGCCATTTGATCGACCAACTTTTTTACTTGGCCTAAGATATGTTGATAACCTTTGTCAGATTCAGAGGGTACACGGTCTCTGAAAAGAATTTCACTTAGTCCGCCAGCGCCCAGCACAACTCCTTCTGCTTTTGTGCCTCCTAGGTCTATGCCCCATAGATGGTTACTCGTCATTGCTATTTATTTGTTCAAAGTTAAAAGCAAGTATTAAAAAGTAAAGGTCTGCAACAGATGTACACACCTCTTTTTTCATAGATCACGCTACACAATGGTAAATGGCAGCTTCCCAGGGCATCAATTCATTTAACTTACTTGATGGGTAATTACCAATTATTTTTTTTGCCGAAGTAGGAATAGAAAAGTTGGCAGTTTGGGCAGAGAAGTTTAGGAGCACTAACATTCTGTCTTCATTTAATGTGCGCCAAAATGCGAAAAGGTTTTCGTCTTCTGTTTCCAGTGGCTCAAATTTTCCTATGCTGAGCACTGGGTTTTGCTTGCGTATCCTTGCCATCCACCGGAAATAATTAAGTATGGAATCAGCCGAGCTATTTTGGTTTTGCACGTTGATGGTGATGGTATTTACATTAACCGGCATCCAAGGTTCCGCTACCGAGAAGCCTCCATGTTGTTTACTGTTCCATTGCATAGGGGTGCGCGCATTGTCTCTCCCAGCTCGGTTGGCCAGCTTCAAGAAATCTGCCTCGCCCATCCCCCTCTCTTGTGCCACTTTCCAGCCATTTTGCGTTTCAATATCGCGGGATTCACTTACCGAATTTAAGCAGGTATTGGTCATGCCAATCTCATCGCCTTGAAAAATAAAGGGTGTGCCGCGCATGGAAAGGAGTAATGTGATCAGCAATTTGCTCGATTGCTCCCAATACTCTCTGTCGTTTCCCCAACGGGAAACCATGCGGGGAAAATCGTGGTTGCCCAAAAAAACACTCCCCCAGCCTTGGTGGGCAAAAGCATCGTCCCAGGTTTTAAAAATCTGTTTGAAGTCTTTCAATGACCAAGCAATCGGATCAAATCGGCCACCGGGCCCCTGATCCATAAACATGTGCCCGAAATGAAAAATCATGCTAAGGCCATTCAACTCATCCAAATAATCGATTGCGTTTTCGGGGGTAATGCCGGGGCCTTCGCCCACCGTCATCGCCTTGTAACGATCCCATACCCGATGGCGTGCTTCGGCAATAAACTCTCTTAGCCGCGGGCCGTTGGCATAGTACTTCCTAATAGTTTCGTTGAAGTCGTTGGTATCGGTATTAGGAAAATCTACTCGCTTGGAAATGGCAGAGATCACATCCAATCTCAAACCATCCACACCCTTATCGAGCCAAAAGCGCATTAACCCATGCACTTCTTCACGCAATGCTGAGCTCTCCCAATTCAAGTCGGGTTGCTTGCGCGAAAACAAGTGCAGGTAGTATTGACCCGTAAGTTCGTCTTTTTGCCAAGCACTGCCGCCAAAAAAAGACGGCCAGTTATTGGGTGGCCCGTTATTCGCCCCGTCTCTCCAAAAATAATAATCGCGAAAAGAATTTTGTTTTGATTTTCTGGATTCAACAAACCACTCATGCTCGTCTGATGAGTGGTTCAGCACCAAATCCATGATCAGCTTAATACCGTGCCCATGCAGCTTCGCCAACAGTTCATCAAAATCGGCCATGGTTCCGAACTCGGGCTGAATGGCATAGTAATCACTAATGTCATAACCACCATCATCGTTCGGTGATTTATAAATCGGGTTCAACCAAACTGCATCCACCCCCAGACTTTTAATGTAATCGATTTTCGAAATGATGCCCTGCAAATCACCCACGCCATCGCCATTGCTGTCTTTAAAACTGCGTGGGTAAATTTGATAAACAATAGCGTGTTTGTACCAGTCGGATTGCATAGTTAATTGTATCGTTCAGTGTTTGGGTGGAATGTTTTCCACGAGTGCCAAAACTCTTGGTAGCACTGCACCGATTTTAACTTCTCGCCTATGTATTTCCCTTCGGTGCATTCGCCTTTCCAATTCCACTTGGAATTTGACTGGTCGGTTAATACTTTCAAACTATCGCTGTACGCAAACTTTAACGTATCGGCACCTACAACGGGCACCCAAGTATGAAATGAGATGCTGTCGGACTCTAGGGTTAATGCCACTGGTAAGCCTTTGATCACATCATTGATAACCCGCTGTCTCGTCAAATCATTCCAATCGTAGGCCTTGGCATACAAGCCCATGGGCACGCCCACTACCCACGACTTGTCCTTCCACGAGAGTGAGTCTCTGCCTTCCAAGCGGCCTTCCATTTTGCCTTCATCAAACTGCTCTAGGCTTTCGTACTGCGTTTTATATTTCGGATCAGGTTGCATCACCAGCGTGTGCGGAAATCGTTCAATCCATGCTTGCAACGACATTTGCTCAGATGGTATTTCGCGAAGCGTAGTTCCTTTCAGTGATCCAACAATCGCCTCACCGTTTACTTGCCGCCACCAACTTTTGGTAGACGCATCTTCAAACATGGCATTGTAATGATCCATGCCAACTAGTCGGAAGTCTTCAATCTTCTGGCCTACGACAGGGCTATAAACTCGGCCACTTCGGCAAACGGTGCAGTAGGTAATCATTACCGACTCACCACCTATGGTATCGCGCACTTGATGGTGATAGCCAATTACTTCTATCGGGTACGCTTTTGCGTTACCATTGATGGCTACGCCTATTACAATTTTCCTGTTTGAAAGTTTATTTTGAGAAACATTGGTGAAGATTTTTTGCGATGGTTGATAAAACATTTTATCGGCCAAAAAGCGGAAGTTGAACATGTAGACTACCAGCACCCAAAAAATCAGAAGCGCTATGCCCGTGTACTTAATGTATTTGCTCTTTTCTTCGAACAACGTAAAAGCTGGGTAAGCAAGCAGTAGAATGCCAACCGCGCGCAACCACCAAATATTGACATGGAACCAATACGCCATGTCAATTACTTCATCTGCCTGACTACCCGGAAAGGGCATGATATAGTAAACACGAGCAATTTCACTTGCCACCAAAATCACGATACCCAAAACAAATAATAGAATTCTCATGAGAGGAAAATTAACATCATCAATGTGTGTCTGCAAACTTACAAGCTTTTTGTATCGCTTGAGCCATTAAGTCTTGCTGCTCTTTCATTTTTTCGGATGTCCAGTTAAACTGTTTCCTGAATTCCTCCAAAATTGATGGCAATGTCTTCTCCATCCGCGGGCGGTAAAAATACAGCATGCCCGTGCGCCTAATAAAAAAATCAGAAGGCTCTATCACCATCTCATAATTTACGCAAAACCACCATTCTGACTTCGCAAGGGCGAGGTCGGCATCCTTTTCTAGATTTAGCTTAAAGTGTTCAAGAATCAAATCTGTTTGTTTGCCATAATTGTGAACTAAGTAATGGTGATAATGTTCCAAACCAATTACGCGCAACTGCAATTTCAATTGCACCAAATACTTCCGTACCTCTTCATAGTTTTTGAAGTCATTGCCGCTTAAATACACCGATGCAGTTTGACATGCGGCTCTGTTGTTTGGAAACTTCTCGTCAAGCACCTTGTCTACAATTCTCTCGGCCATTTTTCTGTAACCGGTAAGCTTGCCGCCAGCGATGGAAATCAAACCGGACTCAGATTCAAAAATCTCGTCTTTGCGCGAAAGCTCGGACGCAGACTTCCCTTCTTCGTGTATTAACGGACGCAAACCGGCCCAACTTGATTCCACATCGCTCAACATCAATCGCACTGTCGGGAAAGTGGCGTTCACAGCATGTAAGATGTACTCCGCATCAGCTATTTCAGCATTAACATCTTCTTTGTCTCCAATGTAGTACGTATCGGTAGTGCCCAGGTAAGTGGTGCGGTCGCGGGGAATAGCAAAAATCATCCGCCCATCGCCTACATCAAAATAAATCGCCTGGGTGACATTGAACTTTTCTCGAGGCACTACCAGATGGATTCCTTTCGTGAGGTGAAGTCGTTTGCCTTTTTTCGATTGGTTGAGTTCGCGCAGCTCATCTACCCACGGCCCTGCGGCATTTACTACAACAGTTGCTTGTACCTGACAGGAATTGCCGGTTAACTGATCGTTCGCTATTACGCCAGCCACTTGCCCTTCGAGGTACAAAAAATCGGTTACCCGGCAATAGTTAATGGCTTTCGCACCATTGGCGCAGGCAGTTTTAATAATTTCAATTGTGAGGCGCGCGTCATCTGTTCTATATTCGGCATAGAGAGCACCACCTCTTACATCATCCGACTTAAGTAAAGGTTCTTGCCGAAGTGTTTGTTGCCTAGTAAGCATCTTCCGTTGATCTTCAGGTTTCACCCCCGCCAGCCAATCGTAGATTTTTAAACCCAACGATGCCAACCAGTAGCCCATTCCTTTCTTTTCATATAGTGGCAGCAACATCTTTTCCGGCACCACCAAATGCGGGGCGAGTGAATGCACTACGGCACGCTCGGTGCCCACTTCTTTCACTAATCCAAATTCGAATTGTTTTAAGTATCGAAGTCCACCGTGAATGAGTTTGGTGGAACGGCTACTGGTGCCAAAAGCGAAATCATCTTTTTCTAGCAGCAGCACTCGAAGCCCACGCGTGGCTGCATCTAATGCAATGCCAGCCCCTGTTATGCCACCTCCAATAACTACCAAATCAAACGACTTAGTGAAGGCTTCTTGCAACCATATTTTGCGAAGGCCAGCAGACAGTGGGATGTTTGATTTCAAATTAAAAACGTAAAATTCAAATTTCAGTTAAAAACAGGCCATTTTCAGCACTTTGTGATTATTTTTTTTGTTAATGCATTTCTCTATTTTGGTGGCTGTTTTCAACTACATTAGACTTCGCACTACATGGAGATTTTTTTGAAAGCCGATACTTGGCTTGCACTGCTCACTTTGTGTTTCTTGGAGATTGTGCTAGGTATCGACAACATTATCTTCATTTCAATTGTATCTAATAAGCTACCCGAGCATCAGCGGCAACAGGCACGCAACCTCGGCCTGTTTTTGGCCATGTTTGTTCGAATTGCCTTCTTGTTGTGCATCACGTGGATTATCCAATTCAAAGAACCTTTATTTACACTTAACGATTTGATGCCTGACTTTTTTATCAAATTCTTCAAGCTTCATGGAGATCACACGTTTTCCGGGCGTGATTTGATATTGGGATTTGGCGGTCTATTTTTGATTGCCAAAAGCACCATGGAAATCAATCATGAAATGGAAGGTGAAGATGACGAAGAACACGAAAGCGGCAAGTCGAAAGGTGTTACTTTAACTGGCACCATCGTTCAAATTATTTTGTTGGACATCATCTTTTCGTTCGACTCCATTCTTACAGCTATTGGCATTGTAAATGATGTAATATTGATGATTATCGCAGTCATTGCCTCCATCGGTGTGATGATGTTTTTCTCAGGTGCGATTAGCAAGTTCATTCAAAAGCACCCTTCTATGGAAGTGCTCGCCCTTGGCTTTTTAATACTCATCGGCTTTATGCTGTTCCTCGAAGCATTACACCAAGAAATACCGAAAGGCTATGTTTATTTTGCAGTTGCCTTTTCGCTATTAATTGAGTTCACAAATATCCGTGTGCGCAATAAGCGAAGTAGTAAAGCAAAGCCTGTAAAGTTGTATAAGCCATACACCGAATCAGAAGCAAACGAAGCGATTGATAACAACTAATCTAACATGACCATGGAAGACCTTCGTTACCCGATTGGAAAATTTCAGTCAAAATGGAATTTTGATGATGCCGATGTACAAGACTTTATTGCGCGCCTATCTGCGGCACCTGCACACTATGAAAGTGAATTGTCGACATTATCTGACGAGCAACTGGATACTCCCTACCGCGAAGGCGGCTGGACGTTACGTCAAGTTATTCACCATGTGGCCGATAGTCATATGAACGCGTATATCCGAATGAAGTGGGCACTTACCGAAGAAAACCCGATTATTAAAGCCTACGAAGAAAAAGAGTGGGCCACTACACCAGAAACCAATGCACCCACAGCACTGTCTTTGCAGTTATTGAAAGCACTTCACGAAAAGATGGTTGTTCTCGCAAAAAACCTAACGCCCCAACAGCTTGAGCGGACTTTTACCCACCCAGAAACACAACGCCAAGTGCGATTGAATCAGCTACTGGGCATGTATGCATGGCATGGCGATCATCACCTGGCGCACATCACTTCGTTAAAAAAAAGAATGAATTGGAAATAAACCGCACCACCTTTCATCGGTATATCGGTTTGTGCATGGAGACATTTTTTATCAGTAGGTAAGTTTCTTTAAATGAGTGAGTATAATTCTCCTTGGTTTTTGTTCAATCGGCACATTGAAACAATCTACCCCGCACTGCTGAGGAAAGTAAGTGATATTGTGTATCAACGCGAGCGGATTACTACACCCGATGACGATTTCCTTGACCTTGACTGGGTACGCACGGGCTCAAAAAAAGCAGTAATTATTTCGCACGGGTTAGAGGGAAATACGAAACGAGCGTATGTCAAAGGAATGGCAAAAGCTTTTGCAAAGATAGGTTACGATGTTTTGACTTGGAACTACCGTGGATGCAGTGAAGAAGTAAATCGGCAGTTACGATTTTACCACAGCGGTGCCACCGATGATTTAGACTTGATTGTATGTTGTGCAGCACTGCAATACGATGAACTATTTTTAATCGGTTTCAGCCTTGGCGGAAATTTGACGCTAAAATATGTAGGCGAAAAAGCAAATCAACTTCACCCCAAGGTAAAAAAAGCGGTGGCGTTTTCAGTACCTATCGACTTGCATTCGAGTTGTCTGCAAATTTCGCAACCCATCAATTGGATTTACACCAAACGTTTTTTAAAAAGTCTTGAAGCCAAGGTAGTTGCCAAATCAAAAATTATGGCCGGCATAAATCCATCTTATTTGCAACAAATAAAAACGTTACTGGATTTTGATGACTACTATACAGCACCCCTGCACGGGTTTGCCAGCGCGTTGGATTATTACCACAAGTGCAGCTCCAAACAATTTCTAGGAACCATTACCATACCCACACTGCTTGTAAACGCACAAAACGACCCCTTTCTTAGCAAAGAATGTTTTGTACACGGCACTGTCAATCCATTACTTAAGTTTGAAACACCAAAACATGGTGGCCACGTGGGTTTTTCGTTGTTCAATAAAAGTGGCTTATATTGGTCCGAGTTAAGGGCAATTAATTTTATAAATGGTTGAAAGATTTTCAATTGGGGTGACAGCCGGTGCGTTGGCAAGTCGCTACCAAGTAGACGCGACTGGCTTTTTGCCTATTTACAATGGCGCACCTACACGCCTCTTTCCAGTACTAACAAGCGATTCGCCCCAGGGTTTTTCCTTTTTTTATTGGGGAGTAGCACCTCAATGGGCAAAAAACAAATCAATAGCCGAGCGGCTCATCAACACGCGGGTTGAACAACTGACCGAGCGGCCTGTGTTGAAGAAAACACTGAAGAAATATCGGTGCTTAGTGCCCAGCGATGGTTTCTACGCGTGGAAAAAAATAGGTAAAAAAACTTCCATACCGTGGAGAATATTTCCACAAATAAAATCCATTATTTCGATTGCTGCCGTGTGGGAAGAATACGATGATGAAGGCGGAAACATATTCCATACCTTTTCGCTATTTACCCGGCCTGCCACGGGTTTTGTAGCTGGCATTACAGAACGTATGCCTTGTTTTTTGGATCAAGAACACGAGGCCGCATGGTTAACCAAAGACACCACCGAAGAAAATTTACTGAAAATACTGGCCACTAACGCAGCAGAAGAGTTTGACGGCTTTACAGTATCGCCACAGCTAAATCATGTTGGCTTCGATAAGCCCTCGCTGCATTTGCCCATGCCAGCCGCTGATCAGTTTGGAAATTTAACGTTGTTTGGATAGATGGACTAGCATTTCAGTTAGCATCAATACGACTACTAAAATTCATCAGTCGATTCGACAAAAAATTAAAGAATGCTTCTCATATAGTGAACTATTGTTTTGATTACATGATTCTATTTCTTACTCACCAATTCCGTCACTGACTTAAATATCTCCTAACTGTGGTCGAATCAAAATTTCTTCCACCACGCTTCGTTTTGATAAAGAGTAGGCAGCAAAAATGGTTTCGGCCACATCTTCTACTTTCATAAAGCGTTCGTCAGGCAAGTCTACGCCATCCCAACTGGCGGTGCGTGTAGCCCCCGGCAATACAGCCGTCACACGCACACTGGCATCTTTTAATTCCTCACGCAAAACTTTGCTCAAACCCAACATGGCAAACTTTGAAATTGCGTAAGAGCCACCATTGGGGTAGGCTTTAATACTGGCAATGGAACAAATATTAAAGATGTGGCCCTCTCGCTGCTCCACCATTTTTTTTGCCAAGCCACGCGAAGCATAATACGCACTGTATAGGTTAGTGTTAATCATACTCTCCAAGCTACCTTCGGGTTCGGTGATCACCGAGCCGGGCACAAAATAGCCAGCGTTGTTCACCAACACATCTACCGTCCGTTGCAAGGCTAGGATATTTTTCACAAAATCCTTCACCTCATCAGTTACGGACATATCCGTTTGTTTTACAATAGCCTTCACACCATATGCCGACTCCAGCTGTTGCTTCAGATCTGCCAGTTCTGGCTGCTTCCGCGCGCAAGTAGCCACATCAAAACCAGCTTGAGCAAACCTATTTAAAATGGCCCGGCCTATACCTTTGGTGCCGCCCGTTACCACTATTAACTTGTTCATACATTTCTTTTATATTTGAGCAATATAGCGAGCTACTGGCAATTACGTGCATGAAAGAGTTTGGCAAGTACATGATGTTTTTGGGAACACTGCTGGTGCGCAGGGAAACTTTTGCAACCTACTATAAACTGGTAATTGAAGAATGCATGCAAATCGGTGTAAAATCGATTTGGCTGTTTGTTCTGGTCTCCACTTTTATGGGCGCTGTTACTACCGTGCAAACTGCCTATAACTTGGTCACTCCTCTGGTTCCGCGCTATGTGATCTCGCAGGTGGTGCGTGAGATGACCGTATTGGAACTCGCACCCACCATCATGGCCATCATCTTTGCCGGCAAAATAGGATCGAGCATGGCAGGTGGGTTGGGCACTATGCGTATTACGGAACAAATTGATGCGCTCGAAGTAATGGGCATCAATTCATCTTCTTATTTGGTGCTTCCCAAAATCATTGCCTCCATGATCATGTACCCTATGTTGGTGATATTTGCAGGGGTTTGCTCGATGGTAGGCGGATACTTGGTAGGCGTTTTCACAGGTATTTTAACCCCCACCGAATACATCCTCGGCATCCGTTCAGTCTTCAATGATTATACCATCACATTTGCCTTGATCAAGTCATTTGTTTTTGCGTTTTTAATTTCGTCCATTTCATCTTTCAAAGGCTACTATACCCAAGGGGGCGCGTTAGAAGTAGGCATTGCAAGTACCGAAGCAGTTACATCGAGCGTGATTGCTGTGTTATTGGCCGACTATTTTCTTGCGAACTTGCTGCTATAACAAATGATTAAGATCAAAAACATATCGAAGTCATTTAAAGACAAAGTTGTTCTCAACAGTATTAGTGGTGAATTTGAGAAAGGCAAAACAAACCTAATCATTGGTTCCAGTGGCACGGGCAAAAGTGTGTTACTGAAATGCATCGTGGGCTTACTGCCACCGGATTCGGGCAACGTGTTTTACGACCTGCGCAACTTTTCAGAAGCCGACAAAGATGTGAAATCAGAAATCCGGAGAGAGATTGGCATGCTGTTTCAAGGCGGGGCGCTGTTCGACTCAAAAAACGTAGAGGAAAATGTCCGATTCCCTTTGGACATACTCACCACTATGCCAACGGACGAGAAGATGGACAGAGTGAACTTTTGTTTGAAGCGTGTAGGACTAGAGAATGTGAATAAGAAGATGGCTTCTGAGATAAGCGGTGGTATGAAAAAGCGCGTGGGCATTGCACGGGCAATGGTAAACAACCCCAATTACCTTTTTTGCGATGAGCCCAACTCTGGCCTAGACCCTCAAACGTCTATTGTAATTGATGAACTGATCTTGGAAATCACCCACGAGTATAACATCACCACTATCGTAGTAACACACGATATGAATTCGGTCTTGGGCATCGGTGAGAAAATCATGTTCTTGTACAAAGGTAACATGCTCTGGGAAGGTACCAACCACGACATCACGCACTCTGGCGTAAAAGAACTTGACGACTTTGTTTTTATCAACAAAGTAATGAGAAGCCTGAAGGGAAAAACTATTGATTGATCAGCGGCAGCTCGATATAGAACGTACTGCCGATTCTTGCTTTGGTCTCAAACCAAATTTTTCCGTTCATGTGTTCAATACCTTGTTTAGCAATAGCCAACCCCAAGCCTGAGCCCGACTTCTTGGTGCTAAACGAAGGAATAAAAATCTTGTCCATCACCTCTTCCGAAATCCCCACACCATTGTCGGCAAACGAAACAATAGCCCGTTGATTGCCCGCATTCATTGATACTACCACCTTGGCAGCGCTGTCATCAGGATTCGCCTGCAGGCCGTTGATGATTAAGTTCGAGAATATCCGCATGAGCAACTGTTCATCTCCCATCACCCACCAGTCGCCCGCTGACAAAGTGAATAGCACTTTGCCTGAAGCGCCTTGTGCATACAGAGCAATCGCTTTAGCAATAGTCTGCACCAAGTTAATTTGATTGAATGTAGGTACGGGCATTTTTGCAAACGAGCTGAAAGAAGATGCAATTCCATCTAGAATTTCCACCTGCTGCAATAAGGTTTTGATAGCCCGCTTTTTTTGTTGTGCGTCAATATCGGCACTCAACTCCATGCGCTGGAGTGTTAGCTTCATAGGGGTAAGAGGATTTTTTATTTCATGCGCTACTTGTTGAGCCATTTCTCGCCAGGCAGATTCCTTTTGCGTACGTGCCAATTCCGCTTTGCTGTTTTCTAAATTCTGCAGCATTCGATTGTACTCGGTTACCATCATTCCAATTTCATCATTGGACTTCCATTGCAATGGGTTATTCTTTCCTGTTAGCGTAGTGGCGCCCAATGTGTGCGTGATAAATTTCAATGGGAATGTGAGCCAGTTTACAGCATACATTGAAATAAAATTGAATAAAAGAAACACCACCACAAACACCACCATGATGTTGCCCACCACCAGCGCTTGTGACTTCTCGTTCGCTTGAGCTGATTGAAAGAAAGGGAAATTTACTACGCCCAACAATTTACCCGATGCACCTCTCACCGCCCGGTAGGAACTGCTGTATCTCAAGTTTCCTATTTGCTCAGAACAAACAACATAGTTCTCGTTGAGAATGGTCACTCTGTGAAATGCATGTCGATTGAGATGGCGGGGTTGTAACTGATTTTCAAAAATTAGCGGCTGGCTACTCGCTAACAACTCGCCACGGGCGTCAAACAACGAGACGTCTATCTGTGATGATTTTGAAAGTGTTGCCAACTGCTTTGAAAGAGTGCCACCATCGCGCACCGGAGCAGGCAATTCCAGCCAAGATGCAACCATTTCTGTAAGCGCCTCCGATCGGCTCTCGATTTGATCATTCTGTTCTTGCTTATACGTCTGATTCGAAATACTAACCGTTGCCACCGCCAATGCAACCAGTGGCAGTATAAACGCTCCATACACATACAATTGAATGCGTGCCGCATAAGTTGGTTTGTAACCACGGTACAAACTCAAAAGAGCATAAATCACCATCCAGCAAAACACTAATATTAGCCCCAGCACAAACCAAAAAGAAAAATTGGCCAGTACATCATACCACCTATAATCCTTGGCCGATACTACGACTACTTCGCCTTCATCGTTTTTCAACGCAATATGACGATACCCTCCAACTGAAAGGCCCACGCTAAAGAGGGCGACATTTGACAACGCTTCAACTGTCGGCTCCTGTCGGTAATTGAAATCTCCACTTGAAACTACCCATTGTCCTTGCGAAAAAAAGCCATAACTGAAATCTTCTGTATTGACGAACTGCGCAAATCGGTTGTCAAGCAACAATTCCGGGTATACCGAGTGTGGTGCAATTCGTTTTAGGCGTAAGTCAATAAGCACAAAACCCAACGGACCCGCTTTGTTAATAGCTACAATGCAGATATATCGCTTAAGTGATCTGAATTCTTTGAACCGGTAAACGCCTTCGTATTCAGTTTTGACAGCAGAATTTTGGATGGTTTGAATCGATTGCACCAAATCACCGTCAGTGCTGTTGGCAATCGGCTGCCCCACTACATTGTACAACTGAATGGCCACGTCATACCGATCAAAATAGGGGTTGATATAAAGCTGCTGCACTCGCTCTCGAATGCCGGCCTTCGATAAGAACGGGTTTGAAAAACGACTTTGAATAAACGGGTCTTGCGCAATCTTCTTGCTGGCGTCAAAAAGGATAAACTCACCCAAAATATCATGGTTCACCAGATTGTTAGTGGCAAATCGTAATTGTGATTGCAATGTCGCTTCTCTTGAAAAATACCGGATGCTCAGCGCAGCCAACGAACTATACGCACAGGCTGCCAATAGGAAATATGAAAAAGTAACAAATCCCACCCTCGAAAGCGATGACGCCAAATTGGTCAGGTATAGCATCAACAAGTATGCAATGGCAATCAACAGCGGCATGTTGTAATCATGGTTAGACGCCCATGCATAAAAAAGAAACACTGCGATTGAAAACCCCAATGAAACAAAAAATTTGAAACCTGTTACCATGTGCTTGACATAGGTGATGGCTACGTGGCAAAAAACAAAACTGCTAAATGCACCAAGCAGCACACATAAAAACGCGATAGCCCTATGGCCATCAAAAAAAACAAATTGGGTTACGTCCAGGCGAATAGAGGAATTATGAAAAACAATTTCGTAGAACAGGAAAGGAAACAAAAAGGCAAAAAGCGCAAGCGTCAAAAAAAGTACAGAAGCCAACATCTTCGTGACGAGAGAAGACCGAAGCAACCATTCAAATAATTTCAACCGTGGATAAATCGCAAACAAGTAAGCAGAGCAAGCTGCTACTACTATTGAGTTGAGTAAGAAATCACCCAACGACACGTTGATCCATGATGACGCAAATTTCTGCGAATCGAACAACGACCAATACCCCAACGCAGCAGGGAAGTTGACCTGTATCATGGTCAATCGTAAAAACAACAACAAGGTTAAAAGCAATAAAAACGATACATCAAACCAACCTTTCTGCTTTGCCCAATGCACAATCACAACTATCGTTGTAATCAAGAGTAGTAGGCCTGCCATCGCGCAAGTAAAAGAGCTCCAATCAAATGGGAGTGCGTCTATCACAAACTCGTCACCGATTTTGAACGCATTGCCGATAGCCAACCCCGCAGGTTCACCTGCAGGCAGCACTTGAATATTATCAATCGGGAAAATAGCGGGATTCCAAGTGGAGCGCAAATATTCATTGTTTACTTTGAACCGCTCCACCAATGGTAAAACGCCCACCAGTGTTTTGTGGTCGGGCAAATACCATTTGCGCAGCAAGAAATCGCCACGACTCAACTGCAACAGCTGAAGCGAATCTATTCCATTGTCTTCAAACGCTTCAGGGAAATATCCCGCATTCGTCCATGCCAGCAAACGAGCAGAATCAAACAGTAAAAATGAATAAGGCGATTGTGCCCATCGCACATCCTCTACAGACGCAGTGCGCAAATCAACGGCAACCTTATTTAGCTCTTGGAGTTGCAGCGCAACGTTCTGCTCAATTTGCTTTGCAACTTGCCGGGGCCGAAAACTAGATTTGTACTCGCGAGCGTACCAAAAGGCTACCGACATGCAACTAAATGCTACGACCAAAATGAGGGCCAAGCGTTTCACCATATTGGATAAAGATACGAAGTTGAAATGGAAAGCCGATTATCGGGGCTATGGTTGATAACGGTACACGTGGCCGCCAAACCAATACAAGAACAACACACGCGAATAGCGGAAGCTAAATGGAATAAACAAGACACAGGACACCACCAGCGCAGTGCCATACACCCAATCGGCTGGTTTCACAAAAAGATAGAGTACTAACCACGTGGCCACCATCAAGGCCACCGTAAATGCATAACTCACATACAGTGCACCAAAATAAAAACCGGGTTCAGGCGTAAGGCTCACGCCACAATGGGGGCAGTTTACGCGCATATCGGCCAACTTGTACGAAAGGGCGGCATGCGAAAACATATCACCCCGCCTGCACTTGGGGCACTTACATTGCCATATCGCCTTTATTGAGCTTGAGTGCATTTCGCTTGCTAGAACGGAACCAAAAAAAAGCTATCACGCTGATGGCCAAATACGGTGCGACAAACAAATATAAAATGCCGAAGTTGATGCCCGCAGCAATACCGATGTTGCCATTGCTAATGTTGTTTTCGAGCTGTGCCCGGCACATGGCACATTGCGAAAACGAATCTGCACTGATCAGCAACAAGAAAATCAAACCAATAATTTTCGTCTTCATTTTATTTATAATACGGACTGATCATTACGTATACCACTACGCCTGTTGCCGCCACATACAACCACAAAGGAAACGTAAACTTAGCCAATGCCTTGTGCCTTTCAAAATGCCCCGCCAGCGCCCTTGAAAAAGTGAGCAGTACAAACGGCACCACACCAATCGAAAGAATGATATGGGTGATTAAAATAAAGTAGTATACATACCTAATAGCACCGTCCCCGCCAAAAGGTGTGGAGTCGCTGAACATGTGGTAAACCACATACATCACCAAAAAGCAAGATGACAATGCAATGCAAACCTTCATGATGTTTTCATGCACTGACTTCTTATTGTTTTTGATTGCTACCACGGCTAACACCAGCAAAACGGCTGTTAAGCCATTGAGGGTTGCATAAATTGGTGGCAAAAATGAAAAATCATAACCGGGAATCTTGATCCTAAACAGTGCAGCCACAGCCAACGGTATAGCAATGGACAATGCAATAATGAGTTTTCTATAGGGGTCTTGTGCTTCAACTTTCTCCATCAATATTTTTTTAATAAAATTTTTAACTCTACAATCAGCCTGTCGGTTTCCTCGCGGGTACGCAAGTTGTAGTAACCGCGAATATTTTTGTTTTTGTCGATAAGCACCGTTTTCCAAGGCTCTCGGATTAATAACGCACAATCGCGCCATTGTGTTAAGTCCGATGGCAGAAAAACAGAGGTCACATCATGTTGATCAATCTCTTCCCATACGTGCTTGAGATGGTCAATTTCCGCCTCAGCCGGGTGGAAAGTGATCAGGCTTGGCTTGCTGCCCCATTGGATTGCATTCAAAACTGTATCGGGCACTTGGTATGGTTTTGACTTGTTCTCGACACACACCGAATCCACTCCGTTAGGATAGTATACAGCGATATCGAATTCATTTTTTCCAAACAGCTTTAGAAAAACGAAAATAGCGATGGGCAACACCAACGCCAACGATAACAAAATTGCCTTTGCTCTTTTCATGGATTCAAAAAAGAAAGGCTAAAGTTATCCACCTTAGCCTTCCGTTGTTAACTTTCAAACTAGCTGCTCACCAACGGATGAAGTTGATGTCAGACATTTTCATACCTTCATATACAAACGCCACCAACATCCACACAATAAATACGGTTGGGATCAAGATCGACCAGAACAATACTTTTACCTCGTAGCGCAAGTGCATAAACTCTCCAACAATATAAGCAGCCTTCACAATTGTCATCACCACGAAGATAAAGGTCTTCAAAGTACCATGGGGAAATGTAAAAGCAATTACGAATTCAACAAGAGTCAGGATGCCCAGTATCAACGCTACTCTCCAAAGCTTCTTAATTTTTTCGCGGTCAGGCGGTAGAACTTGTACCTCAGGTTCGTGTGCGTGGTGTGCCATATCGTTATTTCAGATTTAAAAATTCAAAGTTCCAGATTTAAACAAGGTAGAAGAAGGTGAAAACGAACACCCACACCAAATCGACAAAGTGCCAATACAAGCCCACTTTCTCCACCATCTCATAATGGCCTCTGCGTTGGTAAACTCCTGTTACAGTGTTATAGTAGATGAGGAAATTAAGGCAAACCCCGCTAAATACGTGGAATCCGTGAAAACCAGTGATGAAAAAGAAGAAATCAGCAAATGGTTGCGGGCCGTATTGGTTAATGTGCAAATTTGCTCCATACACTTCCTTCATCACCCATTGGCCATCGATAAAATCTTTCACCATAGTTGGCTTGCCAGTACCTACAATAAAGTGTGTCCACTCCCAAGCTTGGCAGCTTAAGAAAGTGATACCACCAATAATTGTCCATAACATCCATTTTTCAACGGCTTTTTGATCCATGCGATGGCCAGCCTCTACGGCCAACACCATCGTCACGCTACTCATGATCAAAATGAAAGTCATGAT
>JBJTHA010000331.1:0-2927 GCA_046094265.1 Cytophagales bacterium | reverse complement strand
TAAATTTCTGACTATTTGGCAGAAAAGCCCAATTTTATGGCCGTGGCATAATCATTGACATTTGCCCATTGCATTCAAAAAGCATTTAAATTTTACTGATATGGGCAAAATAATTGGAATAGACTTGGGCACAACCAATAGCTGCGTGGCCGTTATGGAAGGCAATGAGCCGGTGGTGATTGCCAACAGTGAGGGCAGGCGAACCACCCCCTCTATTGTCGGTTTTTTGGACAACGGAAAAGGCGAACGCAAAGTGGGTGATCCCGCCAAGCGCCAGGCTATCACCAATCCAAAAAATACTGTTTCCTCGATCAAGCGATTTATGGGCAAGAAGTTCGCGGATGTGGACAGCGAGAAAAAATTGGTGAGCTATCAAGTGGAAAGTGGCAACAACGACACCGTGCGTGTGCGCATAGGCGACCGCCTGTATACCCCGCAAGAGATTTCGGCCATGATCCTTCAAAAAATGAAGAGCACTGCCGAAGACTATTTGGGCACAACCGTTACCGAAGCGGTGGTAACCGTTCCGGCTTACTTCAACGATGGCGAGCGCCAAGCCACTAAAGAGGCAGGGCAAATTGCCGGGTTGGATGTCAAGCGCATCATCAACGAACCAACGGCAGCAGCTTTGGCTTACGGCCTTGACAAGAAAAACAAAGACATGAAGATTGCCGTCTACGACTTGGGCGGTGGTACATTCGATATTTCGATTTTGGAATTGGGCGATGGGGTGTTTGAAGTGAAATCAACCAATGGTGATGTACACTTGGGTGGCGATGATTTTGACAGCCGCATCATGAACTGGTTGGCCGATGAATTCAAGGCCGAAAAGAATATTGACTTGCGCAAAGACCCGATGGCTTTACAACGCTTGAAAGAAGCTGCTGAAAAAGCCAAAATCGAACTCTCGAGCAGCAACGAAACAGAAATCAACCTGCCATACATTACCAGTGTAGACGGGGTACCCGAACACTTGGTGAAGAAAATCAGCCGTGCAAAGTTCGAACAACTGAGCGATGACCTGATCAAAAGAACCCTTGAACCCTGCCGCAAAGCGGTAGCTGATTCCGGCTACTCTGTTTCACAAATTGATGAAGTGATTTTGGTGGGCGGCTCAACGCGCATTCCACGCATACAAGAAGAAGTGGAGAAGTTCTTCGGCAAAAAACCTTCGAAGGGTGTAAACCCAGATGAAGTGGTAGCCGTGGGGGCTGCGATACAAGGTGGTGTGTTGACCGGTGAAGTGAAGGATGTGCTGTTGTTGGATGTTACTCCTCTTTCATTGGGTATCGAAACCATGGGTGGTGTGATGACAAAGTTGATTGAGTCTAACACAACTATCCCTTCTAAAAAATCGGAAGTGTTCTCAACTGCCAGCGATAGCCAACCTTCAGTGGAAATACACGTGCTGCAAGGCGAGCGCCCAATGGCACGCGACAACCGTACAATTGGTAGATTCCACTTAGATGGCATTCCTCCCGCACCGCGCGGTGTGCCTCAAATCGAAGTAACGTTTGATATTGATGCCAACGGTATCCTTCATGTATCGGCCAAAGACAAAGGCACCGGCAAAGAACAAAAGATTCGTATTGAGGCCAGCAGCGGTTTGACTGATGCCGAAATCCAAAAGATGAAGCAAGAGGCACAAGCCAATGCAGAGAACGACAAGAAGGAGAAAGAGAAGATTGAAAAAGTGAATCAAGCTGATTCATTGATTTTCCAAACGGAGAAACAACTGAAGGAATTTGGCGATAAGCTTTCGGAAGGAAACAAGTCTGCCATCAACGGCGCGCTGATCAAACTGAAGGAAGCACACACCGCCAAAGACCTGGCGATGATTGACACCGCGATGAATGCGTTGAACACCGCTTGGCAGGCAGCCTCACAAGAGATGTATGCACAAGGTGGTTCGCAGCAACCTGGAGCGGACGCTAACGCCAATGGAAACGCCAATTCAAATGCGGGTGCCAATGCCGGAAATGGCAATGCGACTGATGTAGAATACGAAGAAGTGAAGTAAGTTTTATTTCTGTAAACTATTTAAAAATCCCCTTGGCGAAAGCCCAGGGGATTTTTATTTCACTCAAAGTTCTTCCAAAAAATCTTCTGATTTTACAATTTTCCCCAACTCAGCCATTCCTTTTCCATTGACCAGCACGCGCTGGTGGTTTTGCCTGGTTTTTTCAAATTCCACTTTTACTCCTTCATATCCTTTGTCATCGCGATATTGAACCACGACAACAAAATCCCAACCTTTGGTAGAATCATTGTTTTCCAGTAAACGGTACTGCTTGAATAAACCTTGCTCGGTTGCCTGCTTATCCATTGACAGCCAATTCTGTTGGAGGAATGCTTTCAGGTCGGCCCTCAAACCATCGTTGGCTTTCAGGTAAGTGAAAGTCCAAAGAGTTTTATTGTTAGAGTTTGGCTGTGAATAAACCGAAAGGCTAACGGTAATTAGAAAGACAACGAAAAGATCTCTCATAAGCTTTGTTTCGCAGCACTCAACTTAACCTTCAACACAATCTCATCATTGATTAATTCATCTTTAATCGTGCCGATAACTCCGGAATGGTACACGATGCCCCACTTAGTTCGGTCGATAGTAAAGGGCACACTTTCGGCTGTTATGCTACTTTCCGTTATCGATGCCTTGGCCCTGAACTTCACAGGTTGGGTAACATTCTTCAACGTCAAGTTGCCTTCTACTTTCAAAGTATAACCAGCGCTGTCGCTTACGCTATTGATACGCACAAACTCAAAAGCACCGGCAGGGAACTTCTCCACTTCAAAGAAGTCTTCATTCATCAAATGGCCTTCCAAGTTCTCTTTGTCTTTACCGGTTTGGTCAAGGGCAGTAATGGTTTTCATGTTCACTTGAAGGCTTCCGTTGGCAATCGATTTTTCAACAATACCCAATGAGCCTG
>JBJTHA010000330.1:0-3327 GCA_046094265.1 Cytophagales bacterium | reverse complement strand
AATACCGGCCTCGAAGAACTTCGAGGGCAGCTCGTATTTCGACAATGAAATGATTTGGCGAATGCTCGTTTTCTGTATGGCCTTTGTCATTTCCTTCGTTACTGGAATGTGCTTGCTAGCCGCCTCAGAAGTGCCTGAACTTAAAGCAAAATACTTGATGCGCCCCGGCCAGGCAATGTTTTTGGCTCCCTTTAACGATAATTGCCACCAATCTTTGTAAATTTTATTGTAGTCGTGAATGGGCACGGACTTCTTGAACGCTTGATAGAAAGCTTTACCGCCTTTGCGAAACTGCGAAAGCGTTTTATGAAAATCGTAGTACTTGCCAAACTCGGTGCCGCTAGCCGCAATCAATAGTTCTTTCAACTCATGTTTTTGCAATTCCAGCGGTGACGAATACTCCTGCTGCAAGTTCTCGCGTAATTTTATTCCCTTTTTTATCAATGTACCGATGATGGCCATAACTTTGCGGTTTACCGGAAAGAAGTAAAAATAGCCAATGAGCATCGAAAATAATATTAAGTTTTTCAACGATACCTTACATGGCACGCGCGCCAAGCTCATCGCGGTAAGCAAAACCCAGTCAATAGAAAAAGTGCAGGAGGCCTATGCCGCTGGTCAGCGTATTTTTGGTGAGAACAAAGTGCAGGAGATGGAAGAAAAATACCAGCAACTTCCAAAAGATATTAAGTGGCATATGATTGGCCATTTACAAACCAACAAGGTAAAATATGTTGCTCCTTTTGTATCTTTGATCCACTCGGTAGACAGTCTGAAATTACTCCATGAGATCAACAAGCAGGGTAAGAAAGTGAATCGGCACGTCCCATGCCTGCTTCAGGCGTTCATCGCACAAGAAGAAACAAAATTTGGGTTTGACGAAGCTGAACTGCTACAACTCATTCTTCACTTCCCGGCTGAGTTAACACATGTTCATATCCGCGGACTGATGGGCATGGCGTCTCTTACCGACAACGCACTTCAAATTCGAAAGGAGTTCAATAACTTGCGCAAGCTTTTTGAGCATTTGGCTTCACAGCCACTGCCAGCACAAATTGAAATGAAGGAGTTGAGCATGGGCATGAGTTCAGACTATACCATAGCCATAGAGGAAGGAAGCACCCTAATTAGAATTGGTACAGCCATTTTTGGCGAACGCAACCAACAAAAAATATGACGACACAAAGACAAATTGCGCTGGCTGGGTGGATATTGGGCGCAATGGCGGTAGCATTTGGCGCCTTTGGTGCGCACGGTCTAAAAAGCGTATTAACTGTACACAGCCGCATCGAAAACTACGAACTAGCAGTGCGTTACCATTTTTACCATGCATTTGCCTTGCTAGGAGTTGCCGCGCTCTACCACCATGCGGGCGAACGGTGCGCACGGTGGAGTGCGAACTTGTTGGTGCTGGGTACTCTGTGCTTTTCCGGTAGCCTTTATTTGCTGGCCGTTTTAGAAATAAGAGCAGCGGTTTATATTACTCCATTGGGTGGCGTACTGCTAATAGCTGGGTGGCTAGCTGCTGCATGGGGAGTATTAAATAACAAAAAGCCTTTCAGCTAAGGCTTTTCTAAGATGTTGGCTGTAAAAGTGATTTGGCTGTTACCACCAGTGGCATTAGATACTATGGTGATGACTTTGTTTTGCCGACCGAACTTACCCGAACTATTAAACTGCACTTCTAACTCAGCTCGGGCACCGGGCATAATAGGGTCGCGAGGCCAGCCGCGCGGTGTAGTGCAGCCACAAGTCACCTCCACATTGGTAATAATCAACGGTTCGCTACCAGTGTTTTCGAACCTAAAAACGTGCTGCACCTTCTCTCCTTGATAAATGTCGCCAAAGTCAAAAATAGGTTTATCCCAAGTAATCACTGCCCCTTTGCTAGAAACCTGCGCAGCGCCACTAAAGGTAACAACGGCAAATAACAAAAGAAACATCGTTGATTTCATTCTGAATTTATTTATGTAGTTTAACGCGGATTGGTTGAAGCTAAGTTGAGTTTTTTGAAAATCAGATGAAAGAAACAGTTCATAAATATTACGGCAATCGTTTGAGAATACGCGCTTGCGGCTGGCTGGTGCAAAATGGTGGCGTGCTATTGGCCAACCATGTAGGCATAACCAATAATAACTTTTGGGCACCGCCCGGAGGCGGAATTGAGTTTCACGAAAAAGCTCGGGACTGCATACTGCGCGAATGGGCGGAAGAGACCGGTATAAGCGTGGAAGTGCAGGAGTTTTTATTCGCCTGTGAATTCATAGGAGACGATTTACATGCCGTTGAGTTGTTTTTTGCAGTTGTTCAAACTGGAGGTCAACTGCAATTGGGCAACGACCCGGAGGTAGGCGCACCGGGAGTGCTAACAGGGCTTCAGTTTTTTAATGAACAGCAACTAAAAGCTTTGGAGAAAAATGAATTGCATGGAATCTTCGGCTTATCCACCAACCCCCACGAAATATTGAGTTTCAGGGGCTATTTTAAGCTTTGATTGGTTGCTTTGAACCGATTAAAATACCTATTATTGCACGCTAAACCTGTAACCGCATGAACTTAACCAGAATTATCACTATCGTTCTTTTCCTCGGCAGTGCCTTCTTGGCATGGCGATTATATGATGGCGTTCAAAGCACCATCGACCAAAAGGCAGAAGTAGAGCGCGCTGAAGCCGCTGTTATTGAAAGACTTAAACTAATCCGCGAAGCGGAAATTGTATTTTTCGAAGTGAACAAGCGCTACACCGCCAATTGGGATTCGCTTGCCAACTTTATTGAAACTGGCCGAGTTCCTATCATCAATAGAAGAGAGGAAATCACACAAATTGGCTACGGCCAAGAGCAAGTAAAAGTGTTTTACGACACGTTGGGATATATTCCTGCTAAAGACAGGATTTTCAAAAAGGAATACACTGTAACTGCATCAGAAAATGGTGTTTTCATGGGTTTCAAGGTAAAGACGGGCGACCGCATACTGAAGAACCAAAAAGGTTACACGATTAAGGTTGGTGAAAAACCACAAGATCCGCCATTTACTGAGCAGGGCATCATTACCAAATTGGCTGATGTTAAAGTTGGGGATGAGATAAAGAAAGGTCAAACCCTTATCAACTTTTGGGATTATATTTTTGACCCCAACGTAGATATAAAAAACATCGGAAAGAAGCCAAAGGTAAAAGAGGATAGCCAAGATGTAATGTTTTCTATCTATGTCGGTAAAGTGGATAAAAACGGTGTATTGGTTCAAACCATTGAGGTAAAAGATCCTAAGCCCGATAACCCTCAGCGCAAAGAGAGCAACGAAGCAAAGAACCGGAAGCCGCTACAG
>JBJTHA010000329.1:0-2919 GCA_046094265.1 Cytophagales bacterium | reverse complement strand
CTCAGTATTCTGAGTATAAACAATTGGTGATTGCAGCCATTCATAAAGTGGCCCGTTTGATTTTTTAAACAATCTGAGCGCCTTGCGTAATTCCCAGCCGTTAATATCCAGAAGATCATTGATGGGCAATTCAATTACGTCTCGCTGTTCATCAACACTCAAATAATATTCTTTTGAATGCACATAGATGAAACGAACATCATAGTCGCTATCAGGTGAAGGAAAACCCCAAGCACGACTACCTGATTCAATCGCGAATAAATTTTTGACTTGATTAGACTCTCCAATTTCTGATAACTTTTCAACTATAATTGATTTCATTTTTTAATGCTTCACTTTTTCACTCAATCCACCTCCTGAAACTTCTCATCCCCACACATTCTCACAATCTTGGGCATAAAAGAACCGAGCACCTCCACCAAGTCTTTTTGTGAGGCCATCACTTGATGAATGTTTTTGTAGGCCATGGGTGCTTCATCCAAACCAGAGCCAATCAATTCTACGCCTGCTTGTTTCAAAAATTTGTTCACGTGGCCAGGCAAAATTGTTTCTTTCGCTTTGGTGCGAGACATCAATCGGCCAGCGCCATGCGAGGCAGAGTTGATGGAAGCAGCCAATCCTTTGCCACGCACAATAAAACCAGGCGTAGCCATTGAGCCTGGGATGATGCCGAGCACACCTGCACCCACAGGTGTCGCACCTTTGCGGTGAACGATGATTTCGTTTCCGTTGGCATCTTTTTCTTTCCACGCAAAGTTGTGGTGGTTTTCAATCATGGCCAGCGGGGTCTCGCGCAAGCCAATGGCCATACGCTCATGTATCTGATGATGACAAGCCGAAGCATAATCACCAGCCAAGTTCATGGCGAGCCAATATTCTTGTCCTGCTTCCGTAGAAAGGTCGAGCCAAGCCAAATGTTTTGCCTCCTGTGGAAGTTTGCAAACATCCATAGCAATGTGCGTATAGTGTCGCGCAATGTTCGCACCCAACCCGCGCGAGCCAGAATGCGAAAGCACGGCCACATAAGTGCCTGGAGCAAGATTGTATTCGTTAACTAAGTTTTCAATTTCAACAATTCCGAACTCCACAAAATGATTGCCTCCACCCGATGAACCGATTTGCTTCCACGCGCGGTCTTTCATCTCGCGCACAATGCTCAACTCTTTAAATTCATTCCGCTCAAATATTTTGTGGTCTTTTGGTTTCTTAAAAGTGGCTTGGCCAAACTGTGTATTGTTCAACAACATTTTTTTCAAGTCTTCTTTCTTATCTTCCAAAAGAGTGGTTGGCAAATCATAAATGGTCATGCACATACGGCAGCCAATGTCCACGCCCACACCATAAGGGATCACGGCATTGTGCGTAGCCAACACACCACCGATGGGAAGTCCGTAGCCTTGGTGTGCATCGGGCATCAACGCTCCCGCCACGGTCACGGGCAATTTCATGGCCGTATGCATTTGCTTTAATGCACCTTCTTCAATGGCTTCGGCACCATAAATGGTGTAAGGGATAGATTGCTCGTTTAGCTCAATCACATCGCTTGCAGGTTTGTTCAACTCTTGCACGAGTGGTAAAAAAATTGGGTTGCTTTCAAAAGCAGAGGGTTGTTTAACCACTTCTGCCAACAAAGCCAGTTGTTCTTCTTTTGAAAGATGGCTGAATTTATTTTCGACTATCAACAGAGCAATGCCAAGGGCTTTGCCTTCGGTGAAGCCAATATTGATAAGTTCGTTGCCCGTTAAGCTCATTGTTGATTTTTATTAAGTTAAAATGCGAGATAAATAAAAGGTTGCTTACCCTGCTGAATCCTGTTTAAATTGATGTGAGCAGAGCATTCAATTAATGCTTCATAGATGTCACTGTTGTGCTTTTTGAATTCTTCCGCATGAGTAATTGACAATACGAGGCACTCTCCCTTCTTAAGACTAATTTTTGTGGTCATGCCGTATTCTGGGTGATCTAAATCACTCATGCAATCAATCCATGCATTCATATTTCTTCCATAGAAATCGGGGAAACCAAATTCGTGTGCAAAAAAGTTGTGAAAGGCCGACCAGCTTGTGAACTTATTTCCATCTATTTTTACTACTTCCATTTTTATCTCTTGTTTGAATTATACAAATGTACCGAAAGAGAGATTCGAACTTTAACAACCTGGTTTCTAAGACCAGTACGTATGCCGGTTCCGTCACTTCGGTTTGTAGAGGAGACAGAAGGATTTCCCCGCTTGCCAGCGGGGCAGGAAACCTTCACTCTTTTGGTTCGTAGCCAAATGATTTTCCTTTAATCTATGTCTCCATTGTCAGGATGGCTGGACTTGAACCAACGGCCTCCCACTTCCAAGGTGGGTAATCTACCAACTGATATACATCCTGAGTAAGTGACCTTACTTGGATTCGAACCAAGATTCCCTCACGGGCAGTATGGCTCTAAATGCGCTTCCCTACTTTACTTCTCTAGAGCGGTATTTCGGTGCATCTGCAAATTCTATTCGATTGTGCGCGTAGCTCAACCGTCATCATCCATACACACTGCGGAACGATCAAAACTTTTACCGCAGGTTTTTCCTTTTAAACTATAAGGTCAAGTATGAAACCCCACTTGGTACGAAGCGGGGTTGACTTACTTCCTCGGAACAAAAATATCCTTCAATTGATCGATGATTTGGTTTCCGCCAGACAAGGAGATGTTGTTGATCTTGTCAGCAATTTTCTCCACGTACTCCATCTCTTTCAATTTAAACAACATTTCGTTCTCTTCCATCAACTTGGCTGTGTTCAACAAGCTTCTGGTAGAAGCTGTTTCTTCTCGCCTCATGATCACGTTAGCTTCGGCTTTTTTCTGAGCCACCAAAACCTGGTTCATAATCTCTTTCATTTCGCCAGGCAAGATGATGTCTCTCACACCGCAGTCACG
>JBJTHA010000328.1:0-3136 GCA_046094265.1 Cytophagales bacterium | reverse complement strand
GAATACAACCTCCAATATGGCAGGTTGTTGAACTTTAGATTTAAAGGTTAGAATTAGGGCGCGTTGGGCGAGATGAATGCCCGAAACAGTGTTTTAAAAAACTGAATGGTGGTTTTACGCACCACCTGTGAGATTTTTTCAGGCTTGGGGCTAGGCGATATTTCGTTAATGATGCCCGGGGTATGCGATTGCATAACGCCACCGTTGGTGGGGTTGCTCAAATCAGATGGCGCGCTTACAACTGTCTTGCTATTGGCGCCCGTCTGCTCAGTTCCTGCATCTTTCTTTTGTGTGATGTGCGTGGGCTGATAAAAAGATTGGGTAAGCACAATCACTGCTACGGCCAATATGCCAACAGCCAGTGAAATATGCCTTTTTACCTCTTTTTTCATTCTTTTTATTCGCGGAAGCACGGCAAAAGTAGCGATTCGTGGATAATTTACAAATACACTCGTTTTTGTGGCTATCAGTATCCCAATCGGGTGAATAATTACGGGGCGTTGTCGATATAACTTCACTTTCACAGTTGTTATTAAACTAACAACTAAAAGCTGCGTTTATTTCTCTATTTTAGCCCCTTCATTTCCACTTATGAAGTTTCAAAAGATAAACAACATTACCGGATGGGTCCTATTTGCTGTGGCCCTGATTACCTATTGGCTCACCATGGAGGAAACCGCCAGCTACTGGGACTGCGGTGAGTTTATTGCGGTATCGTATAAGCTACAAGTGCCACACCCACCAGGGGCACCTCTGTTTTTGTTGTTAGGTAGAATGTTTTCCTTTCTCGCGTTTGGCGATGTCACCCAAGTGGCCTACTGGATCAACTTTATGAGCGTACTGGCAAGCGCTTTCACCATTCTGTTTTTGTTTTGGACCATCGTGCTATTTGGCCGCAAAATGATAGGCAACCCGGCTGAGAAAGACCTTACGGAAAATCAAATTTGGATGCTGATGGGCGCAGGTGCCGTAGGTGCTTTGGCCTACACCTTCTCTGATTCATTTTGGTTCTCTGCAGTAGAGGCGGAAGTCTATGCGATGTCATCTTTCTTTACCGCGTTTGTAGTATGGGGCGTATTAAAGTGGGATGTAATTGAAGACGAAAGCAAGGCCAATCGTTGGCTGTTGTTGGTAACCTACATGATGGGGCTTTCCATTGGTGTGCACATGCTTAACCTTGTAACGGTGCCTGCCTTAGGTCTGATCTATTATTTCAAAAAATTCAAACCCACGTTTTGGGGTATTGTGGCTGCGTTGTTTATCAGCGTTGCCATTGTGTTGTTCATCAATGATTTTATCGTGCCAGGCTTGCCAACTATTGCGGGCGTATTTGAACTTTCATTTGTAAATACTTTTGGCCTGCCTTTCGGTTCAGGTGCTTTGTTTTTTACCTTATTGCTGGTGGCCGCGCTGGTGTTTGGCATCCGCTATACCCAGAAGAAGAATCACGCGGTTTGGAACACCTTTTTGCTTGCTACCACTTTTGTATTGATTGGCTATGCCTCTTACACCACCATCTTGATCCGGTCGGATTATGATACGCTCATCAATGAAAATGCACCCAAAGATGTGATGAGCTTTGTGCGGTACCTGAAGCGCGAACAATATGGCAGTCGTCCATTGGCGTATGGTGCATACTTTACGGCACAGGTCATCGATTACAAAGAAACTGAAACGGTGTGGACAAAGGGCAAAGATCGCTATGAGGCAACCGATAAAAAAATTGAATATGCATACGATCCCAGCCAAATGACTATTCTCCCGCGCATGTGGCAGTCTGAAGGAAAAGATGCCTACGAGAGCATCATGGGTTTACAAGAGGGACAGAAACCAACATTTGGCCAGAACTTGGCTTATATGTTCAAGCATCAAATCGGTTGGATGTACGGCCGTTATTTTATGTGGAATTTTGTTGGTCGCGAAAGTGATGAGCAGGGAGCCGATTGGTTAAGCCCGCTCGATTCGTTTAAAAAAGTACCACCGCAATTGGCAGAAAATAAGGGGCGCAACAACTTCTTCATGATCCCATTCATTTTAGGATTGGTGGGGATGTTCTATCAACTCAATAAAGACACACAAAATTTCTCGGTAGTAGCACTTTTGTTTATCATGCTTGGTATAGCAATCGTGATCTATTTGAACTCACCACCTACTGAACCGCGTGAGCGTGATTACATCTATGCGGGTAGCTATTATGCCTTTGCGATGTGGATTGGTCTCGCAGTAATTGGGCTTACAGAAATTTTCCAGAATGTTTTCAAAACCGGTAAAACAGCTGTTATCATAGCCACGTTGGTGGGTTTGTCTGCTCCAGCATTGATGGCAAAAGATGGCTGGGATGACCACAACCGCTCCGATCGCTTTTTCTCAGTTGACTCTGCCACCAACTACCTGGATTCGTGTGCGCCCAACGGCATCATTTTTACGGGTGGCGATAACGATACTTTCCCGTTGTGGTATGCCCAAGAGACCGAAGGCTTCCGCGATGATTTGCGCGTGATTGTATTGAGCTACTACAACACTGATTGGTATATCGATCAAACCATGCGCAAGGCATACCAATCTGAGCCGTTCAAATATTCTCTTTCGCTCAAACAATACCAGCAGGGCGGCCCGAACGATTATTTGCCGTTTGCTGATTTTAAAATCCCGAGCATTGATGCAAAGCAATACATCGAGTTACTTGCCAAGGACGACAAACGGTTGAGAGATGGCGGCCGCAACCTGGTGCCCAGCCGTGTGTTCACGCTGAATGTTGATAGACAAGCCGTGTTGGCCAAAGGCATCATCCCTGCCGGCATGGATAGCCTGGTGGTGGATCAAATGCAAATCCGCATGACTAAAGGCGGTCTTGAAAAGAAAGACCTCGCCCTGTTGGATTTACTGGTAACCAACAATTGGGAACGTCCGATTTATTTGAACCATACTTCTATGGCGCAAATCAATATCGACTTAAGTCCTTATGCCGTTCAAGAGGGCAATGCCTACCGCATATTGCCGGTGCGCAACCCCCGCAAAGACCGCGACTATTTGGTGGACACTGAGCGTAGCATGGACATTATGATGAATAAATTCCGTTACCGCGGATTAGACAATCCTAAAATCTACTATACCGAAGATTACCGTGGTTTTGTAG
>JBJTHA010000327.1:0-16512 GCA_046094265.1 Cytophagales bacterium | reverse complement strand
GATAGAACCTTGAGTATATTTGAAAGCTGGCTTCCATTTTATGAGAGGGCAAGAAATTCTACTCCGACAACTACCAACAGTTTGTTTGCACTGCTAAGAAGAAATCACCATCTTTAACACTATTTCATCGTGCGATTTCTATTTCTCATAGTTTTTATTGTCGCTTGTGTGGCGTGTTCATCTTCCAGTAAGAAGGTAATAAAGCCGCGCTATCACCACGTGTGGGCCAAGGGTAACAAATACCGGATCGATATACCTATCGGCAATCGCCACATCAGAATGTTTCAGCGCAAGCGCACCAAGGCGGTGAGCATGAAATAAAGCCTTTTGACAAATAGCAGACCGAAAAAATAGTAAGCAATCGCGAGTAAGCGATAGGCAAGTGGTATAATTTAGTGATGTGACAAGACTTCACTCTCCGCCTCTTCTACGGCTACTGTTCCGTTGGCTTCGATGGAGCTTAGTCTTACTTTTTTGATTTCGTTGATGAGCAGCGGGTCGTATTGCGTACAAACCCGCACATAGTTTTCAGTAAAGCCATGAATTTTGCCGCCTTCCACATCATTTTCGAATAGTACTTTAGAAGTTCGTCCCAAGTTCTGCTCGTAAAATGCCCTTCGCTTCTTATCAGATAGGATGTGCAACATTTTTGATCGTTCTGCGCGCTCTTTGTGGGGCACGGAGTTAGTCATTTCTGCTGCTAAGGTGTTCTCTCGCTCTGAATAGGTGAACACGTGCAAATAAGATATGTCCAATTCGCTGAGGAACTGATAGGTTTCCAAAAAGTCTTCCTTGGTCTCACCTGGAAAGCCGACAATCACATCCACACCAATGCAGCCATGTGGCATCAATGCTTTTATTTTGCACACGCGCTCCTTGTACAATTCACGCTGGTAGCGCCTGCGCATCAGGCGAAGTATTTTATTTGAACCCGACTGCAACGGAATGTGAAAATGCGGGACAAACCTTTTTGCCGAGGCAACAAATTCTATGATTTCGTCTGTGAGTAGGTTCGGCTCAATTGAAGAGATACGGAGGCGTTCAATCCCTTCCAGGTTATCCAATTCTTTGATCAGCCCAATAAACCTTTCTTTTCGTTCGCCTTGCTGAATGCCAAAGTCGCCAGTGTTTACTCCCGTCAACACTACCTCTTTTACATCTGTCTGAGCAATTTTTTGAGCGGTGGCCAGAATGTTTTGAATGCTATCGCTGCGGCTGCTGCCGCGAGCCAATGGTATGGTGCAAAACGAGCATGAGTAATCGCATCCATCTTGTACTTTCAAAAAGGTGCGCGTTCGGTCATGCATAGAATAGGAAGTGTTAAACTGGGTTGCTTCTTCAATCCCCGATGCAAATACGGTAGCCTTCTCAGGGCGAACAAAACCATCCAACAATTCCACCAACCGAAATTTTTCAGCAGCTCCTAACACCGCGTCCACCCCGGGTATTTCTGAAATCTCTTTTGGCTTCAGTTGCGCATAGCAGCCGATAATCGCAACGTATGCGTTGGGTGAAATTGCACGCGCTTCCCGCACAACTTTGTGACACTTCTTATCAGCATTTTCTGTAACCGAACACGTGTTGATAATAAAGATGTCGGGTGTGTTAGTAAAATCTACTTTTTGGTATCCCTTTTCCTCAAATTTTCTGGAAATAGTGGATGTTTCTGAGTAGTTCAGTTTGCAGCCCAATGTGTAAAACGCCACTTTTTTCATACCGAGGCACAAAGATAAGAAACTTGTAGCTAGCTGTAGTCTATTGGCTTGATGCTTAGTTTCTACCCAACGTGCTGAGTTTAATTTTTGTCAGCCAGCGCTTAGTGTCCAACGGAAAGTCTCCGTTCATCATCCAATCATAATAGGCAGGCTCTTCTTTGAAAACAGTTAGCACGGCTTTGCCTTTATGCTT
The DNA here is from genome assembly GCA_046094265.1 of Cytophagales bacterium. Classification (GTDB taxonomy): domain Bacteria; phylum Bacteroidota; class Bacteroidia; order Cytophagales; family Cyclobacteriaceae; genus ELB16-189. The sequence continues at coordinate 14,604 of JBJTHA010000327.1, read as the reverse complement.
TCCGAAATTAAATACAGCCTCACCCTTATTGTTTTTTACCATGCGGCCGGCCAAGTCTACCAAATCTGAAGAAGATAGTTGGCTCAGCGACTCGGCAGAATTACTGATTAACCCAATCTGTTTTCCAATCGCATCGGTCACCGGCTTATTTTCGTAGCGTTCTACTTGCGCCAAGAGTACGTCCAGCGTGGCTTGTGTATCGGCCATTGCAGAATGGGCATCTACCAGTTCTCTATTCAAGTAAAAACTAACTGCTGCCGAAAGCGTGCGCTTTTCCATCATATGAAAAATGCGCTGCACATCAATCAATTTCTTTTTTCCATATTCAAACTCAACATCTGCACGTAAAAATTCTTCAACCAGCACGGGCATGTCAAACTTTAGCACATTAAATCCGGCAATGTCGCACCCTTCAAAAAACTTGGCATATTCTTTTGCCACCTCTTTAAAGGTTGGCATATCTTTTACGTCATCGTTGCTGATACCCGTGATGTCAGTTGCCTCTTTTGGGATGGGAATGGTCGGGTTAATGCGGTTGCTTTTACGAATGGTTTCTCCATTGGGCATCAATTTGATCACGGCAATTTCAATGATCCGATCTTGCGTAACATTAACGCCCGTTGTTTCCAGATCAAAAACACAAAGCGGAATTTTTAAGTTAAGTTTCAAAGTGGTGAATTAAAGTGTTGACCGATATGGTTGCCTAACAGCCGGTGATGAAAATTTGTAACGTACTCTATGCTTTGATGCTTGCCACGCCTCTGTAAAACTGTCCTGATGAAATGCCGATTTTCTTCAGTATTTCTTTTGCCGCACCAAGCAGTTCTAATGTTTGTTTGCCCGTAAGTTGGATAGGGAACTTTTCGTTTGTACTTGTCACCAACGTAACCTGTCCGTTTTTTTCTTCGTGTGGAATGGTTTTGTATGAGATCACCTGCACATCAGCACGTTCTTTGCTTCCAATTGACTTTAAAACCGCATCGCTCTCAGGATACAAAACAATGCCGCCTTTGGGTGTCGCATTCACTAATATTTCATATGATGATGCCTCACCATTTTCTAGCGGGCCAGTCAGCAGTATGATGTGATGGCGATAGTGGGGCAGGTTGACTATTTGCTTGTCGCGGAAGATGGCTATTGGTGCCTCTTTATTCCATTCACCTTCGCCATCTTTCATTGAACTGAACTTGCGGTTGTTGAATTTCAACACCTCAACAATTATGTGTGATACCAAGTCTCTTCCGAGGCCAGTGATCAAGATGCGCTGACAGTCGGTGTGTTGCTCGTAAACTTGCTGAAGGCTCAAAGGCATAAAAATATGGGCTAATTAAATCAAAATGTTTTACGATGCCAAAACTTGAAAACGCGAGCCCTCATTTTTCTCCCGGATTATATACAAACCTTAGTTGCCCCGATTGTTGCCTTAGTTGATTCCAGCTATCTATATTAAAGGCCAATGCTACCACCTGTGCGGGCGAGAATGCTGGAACACGCTCAAGGCTCAGCGTGGAAGCAAACGCAGAGATAGTGGGGTTGTGGGCTACCATTGCGACTTCGCTCACGTGATCCTCGATGGCCCGGGCCACCTCAAGCAGGGTTGTAACATCGGCATGGTACAATACACTGCTTTTTACCAATCTTTCACTGGGTAGTTGTAGCGATTGGTTGATAGCGAGAGCTGTTTGCGTGGTGCGCACTGCATGGCTGTATATAATTTGGTCAATCGCATGTGGAGACAAGTAGTGGCCCAGGCGTTGTGCATCCAGCAAACCTTCGGTAGTTAATGTTCGCTCTAAATCTGTTTGAATGAGCAGCCTGTTTGCTGCCTCGGCATGCCTAATGAGGTACAATTGGCGCATGTGAGCAAAAAAATGTTTTGATGTGTTGAAGTTTCTTCATACAACGAAGATAGTCGCCTGATAATCACACAAGATACGATGAAGAAAATATTTTATTTCTACCTGTTAGAACGAGAATGTTTGGATGGCTAAACGATGTGTGAATCTTGCAGATTTAAAATTTTACGATATTTGAGGCCTTAAAAAAGAAAAAAACAGGCATGTCGAAGAACTTGGTTATTGTTGAGTCGCCTTCCAAAATAAAAAAGATCGAAAGTTTCTTAGGTAAAGATTATAAAGTGGCATCGAGCATGGGCCACATACGCGATTTGGCAAAAGGAAACGCAGCGATTGACGTTGAAAATGATTTTGAACCGGTGTATGAAGTCTCGGAAGACAAGAAAGACGTAATCAAAAACTTAAAGAGTCTAGCAAAGACCGCGCAAACCGTCTATCTAGCTACCGATGAAGACCGTGAAGGGGAGGCCATTTCTTGGCATTTAAAAGAAGTACTAGACCTCAACGACAAGAAAACCCGAAGAATTGTATTTACCGAAATCACTAAAAATGCAATTCTAAATGCGATCAAGTCTCCCAGGGGAATTGACATTAATTTAGTTAATGCCCAACAAGCAAGGCGCGTGCTCGACCGTTTGGTGGGGTTTGAACTTTCGCCCATCCTTTGGAAGAAGATAAAGACCGGATTGTCTGCAGGCCGGGTACAGTCGGTGGCCGTGCGGTTAATTGTAGAGCGCGAACGAGAAATCGACAAGTTTGAAGCGAAGTCTTCGTTCAGGGTAACCGCACAATTTGATTTGGGAAAAGGTAAGCAACTTACAGCCGAGCTTCCTGAGAAATTTGAGTCGGAAAAAGATGCACTGGCACTTTTAGATTCTTGCAAGAAAGCAAAATTTAGCATTGGCGACTTGCAAAAAAAACCTGCGAAAAAATCGCCTGCGCCACCGTTTACCACATCTACTCTGCAACAAGAAGCTGGCCGCAAGTTGGGCTTTTCGGTTGCACAAACCATGTTAGTGGCGCAAAAGCTCTACGAAGCTGGCTACATCTCTTATATGCGTACCGACTCTGTGAACTTATCAAACGAAGCAGTGGAAGGTGCTACAAAACAGATTGTCTCGGCTTACGGAAAAGACTTCGTACACAATCGCCAATACAAGAGCAAGTCAGACAATGCGCAAGAAGCGCACGAAGCGATCCGACCCACGGATTTTTCTTTGATGAGCCTGAATTCAGATCGCAACGGTAACCGATTGTATGAGTTGATCTGGAAACGCGCCATCGCCTCGCAAATGGCAGATGCAGAATTGGAGAGAACCACAGCTACGATATCAATATCTACTAACGAGAAGAAGCTTACCGCCCAAGGTGAAGTGGTGAAGTTTGAGGGATTTTTGAAAGTTTATCTGGAGGGCAAAGATGACGAAGACGGTGAAGATGACGATAAAAAAGTATTACCACCATTGAAAGTGGGGCAGGAACTTGATTTGATTGAGTTACTTTCTACCCAGACATTTACTCGCCACCCTGCGCGCTACACCGAACCAAGTTTAGTGAAGCGATTAGATGAACTCGGTATCGGGAGGCCTTCTACGTATGCTCCCACTATTTCCACTATTCAGAAGCGAGGGTATGTGGTGAAGGAATCTCGCGAAGGTGCTGAACGCAAATATGCCGTGCATCAGTTAAAAGGCGGAAAGGTTACATCCAAGGTAGAGACCGAAATCACGGGGGCAGAGAGCAACAAGTTGTTCCCTACCAACATTGCGATGATTGTGAATGATTTTTTGGTGGAGCATTTTCCGGACATCACCAACTACTCGTTTACCGCAGAGATAGAAGAAGAGTTTGACGAGATTGCTCGCGGTAAGTTGAAGTGGCAAAAGATGATTGGTAAGTTTTATACGCCATTTCACAAAACGGTTTCAAAAACGGAATTGGTCGAGCGATCATCTGTTCAGAACAAGAACAAAGAATTGGGGGTTGATCCAAAATCTGGTAACAACGTTTACGTGAAGTTGGGCAAGTTTGGTGCGTACGTGCAGGTTGGTGAAAACCCTGACGACAACGGAGGCACGAAACCAAAATATGCACCGTTGCGCGCAGGTCAATTCATTGAAAATATTACGCTTGAAGATGCATTGGAGCTATTGAAAATGCCGCGCGATTTGGGCGTGTTTGAAGAAAAGCCAATGGTAGCTAATATTGGTCGATTTGGGCCCTATGTGTTGCACAATAAAAAATTTGTATCAATTCCTAAAGGAGAAGACCCTTACACGATTACCCCCGCCCGAGCTGTTGAGTTGATACAAGCAAAGCGCGAGTCGGACGCTAACAAAACCATTAAGCTATTCGATGAAAACCCGGATGTTCAAATTCTGAATGGCCGTTTTGGTCCCTACATTAAAGCCGGGAAAAAGAACGTAAAGATTCCGAAAGACAAAGAGCCGAAAGATCTGACATTGCAAGAATGCCTAACCTTGGCAGAGAATGCACCCGAGAAAAAGGGGAGGTTTTTTAGGAGGAAGGCAAGCTAATTTGAAAATGCTTTGATTTGGAAATTTGTTCAACATTTTCAAATATTGAAATTGACCAATTTTCAAATTCAATAGTCACCAACCGTTTCTGGCAACTGGGCCAGCGCCTTTGCAAGTTCTTCATCATTGGGTGCCACACCATGCCATTTGTGTGAGCCCATCATGAAGTCAACCCCAAAGCCCATTTCAGTTTTCATCAAATTGAGAACCGGCTTGCCTTTGTGTGCGAGTGATTTGGCCAGCGAAATACCTTTGATCACCTCGTCCATGACATTGCCGTTAAATTCCAGCACAGTCCAACCAAACGACTCCCATTTGGCTCGTAAGTTTTGCAGTGACACAATTTTTTCCACGGGTCCGTCAATTTGCTGACCATTATAATCAATGGTAGCAATTAGGTTATCTGCTTTATTGTGTGCCGCATACAATGCCGCTTCCCAAATCTGTCCTTCTTGTTGCTCACCATCACCCATCAACACATACACGAGGTGATCGTCTTGGTTTAATTTTTTGACCTGCGCTGCACCAATAGCCACTGATAAGCCTTGGCCTAACGATCCTGATGCTACGCGCACACCTGGCAGATGTTCGTGCGTGGCGGGGTGCCCCTGTAAGCGCGTATTAAGAAAACGGAAAGTAGAAAGTTCTTTTACTTCAAAGTAGCCCGCACGTGCCAGCGTAGCATACCACACGGGCGAAATGTGTCCGTTAGAAAGAAAGAACAAATCCTCACCTTTCGCATCCATATTAAATTTGGGATTATGCTGCAAATGGTGAAAATAAAGTGCAACGAAGAAATCTGTACAACCCAACGAACCGCCCGGATGACCGCTTTGGCACGCGTGCACCATCCGCACAATGTCTCTTCTAATTTGGGTAGCTAATTTGTTAAGTTGGAATATATCGGGTTGACTCATGTAGCGAGGTTTTGCGCGAAGATATTGGTTTTTATACTTGTGGATAAAGTAATTTTTGAATTTCCGGAAACGTTGCAATCAAGATTTTTAGAATGCTGATCTGTTTCAAAATAGTAAAATGGCTAATGAGTAATGATGTAGTGTGCATCAGCGCAATCGCGCAGTTCACGAATTTGTCATCATCAGGTTCGTTAGTATTTCAGTGGTAACGAATGCTGAAAAAGATCTGGTAATAGTGCTTGGTAAAACCCATGATACTTTGATTTTGGCGGAATTGATACCAACAAAACGTTTGTATCGATTACAAGCCGAAGACTATTGGGAAGTTTCATTTAACCAACGATCCATTTCTTGGTTCGATAGTCCTTTTTCATCCTAAGCCTTGTCTGCCGCTTTAATTGATTTATTAGCATAAAAATTTGCCAGAAGATCTCTCCGCTCCTTCAATTCCGAATCGCTCAAATCAATTGAGAAAAATTAAAGCAGTTCCAATTGCGTATTTGAAAATGGCGATAAAAACCTATCCCGAAAACAAACTTAACAAGAATATCTAATACCCAACAGCGGTGTCATCGCCACGGTTATAGTCAGCAGCGCCTTCTAATTTTCCATTCGGCAAAATCAAAATCGCGTTTACCCGGCCAAAGCCTGTCCCCTTAATATAGGTAAATTTGTGACCCATTTTTGAAAGCGTAATACTGTCTGCCTCTGTTAGTGCGCCTTTCTCTGGCAAAATAGCATCGGGCAGCCACTGTGAATGGATGCGTTTGGCATTCACGGCTTCCTGCATGGTCATACCGTGCTCTAGAACATTTACAATAGTTTGGAATACACCGGTGATGATCTTAGTTCCTCCCGGACTGCCTAGCACCATCAATAATTTGCCATTCTTTTCCACAATGGTGGGAGTCATGGCACTTAGCATTCTTTTGTTGGGCTCAATCTTGTTTGCTTCTGCACCTACCGCACCATACATGTTCGGTACACCGGGCTTCACACTAAAGTCGTCCATCTCATTGTTCATAAAAAATCCAGATCCATCTACCACTACAAACGACCCGAACCAACCATTTAATGTAGTAGTCACAGCCACTGCATTTCCCTTTGAATCCACAATCGAAAAATGTGTGGTTTCTTCTGATTCATAGCCTAGAATGTTGCCAGCACTAACTTCTGCACTTGGAGTGGCCTTATCTGAACGGTAAGTGGTCATGCGCGCTATCAAGTACTCATCTTCAAGCATTTGCTGCGTGGGAACTTTGAAAAAGTCGGGATCGCCCAAAAACTTTGCCCGATCTGCAAAAACCCTGCGTTCTGCTTCAACCATCAGGTGTACGGCTTTTACTGAATGGAAGCCCCAGTCTTTCATTGGGTAGGGCTCTACCAACTTTAGCAATTGTAACAAGCAGATGCCGCCACTCGATGACGGTGGCATAGAAATAATTTTATTGTCTTTGTAGCCTGCCACAATAGGGTCGCGCCAGGTTGAGTGGTAGTTCTTCAGATCTTCGAGCGTAATGATGCCCTTGCCGCGTTTCATTTCGGCCACCAAGTCTTCTGCCGTTTTGCCTTCGTAAAATCCAGCTCGGCCATTGTCTCGGATGCGTTCCAACGTAGCACCCATGTCTACCCATTTAATGGAATCTCCTTTCACCCATTTGTCTTTGATCAACCACTTAGGCACTTGAGTATTGTATTTCAAAAGTTTCTCCTGCGCTTGGTTGAACCAGTTTGCTTCGCGGTCGGTGAGGGTGAATCCATTTTTGGCAAGATCAACTGCTGGCTGCACTAAATCTTTCCACGGCAGCGTACCATATTTCTTATGGGCTTCCACCATGCCATCTACAGAGCCGGGTACGCCCGAAGCGAGGTGGCCCAGAATGCTGAGGTCGGGAATGACGTTACCATCTTTATCGAGGTACATATTGGTACTGGCAGCCGAAGGCGCTTTCTCACGGAAATCAAGCGTGGCGGCAGATCCATCTTTCAATCTTATTACCATAAATCCACCACCACCAATATTTCCGGCTGCTGGAAACACCACCGATAATGCAAACTGTGTGGCAATGGCAGCATCAATGGCATTGCCTCCTTTTTTGATGATGGACAATCCCACCTGCGAAGCCAGTGGGTGCGCTGACACGACCACAGCCGAGTCGGCAATTAATCCGGTAATTCTTTCGCTTTTCTTTTTTTGGGTTTGGCAACAATAGAACAAAGTTGCAATTGATAGTAAAATCAGGTGCCTCATAGAATGTGGTTTTGCACTCTAAATGTATTATTTGATTATGAGTTTACCACTACCTCCCAAAGAAAAAACGTGCATGCAACCTTTATTTGTATTCTACCGAGAGCCATTTAGATTCGACAAATTCACCGTACGCAACAAATCTAACGGTGCGAGCAAAAACCTAACATACGTTTCAGTATAAAGATACAAGCACCGAATTAAGTTCTCAATTACATATTCTTCACCACCTCTTGGCCAAACTCAGAACACTTCAATAAAGTAGCACCTTCCATTAATCGATGGAAGTCATACGTTACGCGTTTAAACGAAATGGCTCCCTCCAAACCTTTGATGATCAAATCGGCCGCCTCCTGCCAACCCATATACTCAAGCATCATTACACCAGAGAGAATCACCGACCCAGGGTTTACCCTGTCTTGCCCCGCATACTTAGGTGCGGTGCCGTGCGTGGCTTCAAAAATTGCGTGACCTGTTATGTAGTTCACGTTGCCACCAGGCGCAATGCCAATGCCGCCTACAATAGCCGCCAAAGCATCAGAGATATAGTCGCCATTCAAGTTCAAGGTAGCCACTACCGAGTACTCATCAGGGCGCAACAAAATTTGCTGTAAGAACGCATCTGCAATGGCATCTTTAATCACAATTTTGTGGCCATTCTTTTCCATCACCATCCACGGGCCGCCATCCAATTCAGTGGCGCCAAATTCATTCTTCGCCAACGCATAGCCCCAATCTCGGAAGCCACCTTCGGTAAATTTCATGATGTTGCCCTTGTGTACCAGGGTTACATTTGGTTTCTTTTGGTCAATCGCATATTGAATGGCAGAGCGCACCAATCGCTCGGTGCCTTCTTTCGACACAGGCTTGATGCCAATGCCGGACGTTTCCGGAAAACGGATCTTCTTGTACTGTTTTGAAAAGTTCTCTTTGAAGAACGACATGAATTTTTTGTTCTCGTCACTCCCCTGTTGAAATTCAATGCCCGCGTAAATATCTTCTGTATTTTCGCGGAAGATGCACATATCCGTCTTGTGTGGCTCTTTTACGGGAGATGGCACCCCCTTAAACCAACGCACCGGGCGCACACACGCATACAAGTCCAGTTCTTGGCGCAGTGCTACATTCAGCGAACGGATGCCGCCACCCACAGGGGTTGTCAACGGGCCTTTAATGCCCACCAAATACTCGCGGAAGATAGTTAAGGTTTCTTCCGGCATCCAGTTGCCTGTTTTGTTGAAGGCTTTTTCACCTGCCAATACTTCCTTCCAAGTTATCTTGCGCTTGCCTTGATATGCTTTCTCAATTGCCGCATCAAACACATGCTGTGATGCCGGCCAGATATCTACGCCAGTTCCATCGCCCTCAATAAAGGGAATGGTAGGATTATTGGGCACGTTTAATTTACCGTTGGAGATGGTGATTTTTTGGTCGCTCATTTTTGTGTGTTAAATTTTTGACGTTTATGAAGTGCTGAGGTGATTTTGAAGTATTTCAACCCGAAAAATAGAAATTTTTTACTATTGTTGATTCTCAGTTCCTGCAGTTCTGTTGTACTTAATGGAAACATTTTGTAACAGACTGTGATAACGATAACACTTTACCACCTCAACACCTCAACACTTCAGAACGTTAGTATTTTTCATTTTGATTCGGGAAATCCTTTGTCTTCACATCGTCCACATACTTACCTACAGCTTGGGTAATGACTGCGTTGAGGTCGGCATACCTGCGCAAGAAGCGGGGCTTAAACTCTTGTGTGATGCCCAACATATCTTGCATGACTAACACTTGTCCATCTACATCGGAACCTGCGCCAATGCCAATGACGGGAATGTGCAAGCGACTCGCCACTTTCTTTGCCAGCTCTGCCGGTATCTTTTCCAGCACCAAGCCAAAACAACCACACTCTTGCAACATCTCGGCATCATCCAGCAACTTACTTGCTTCTGCCTCTTCACGCGCACGCACGGTGTAAGTTCCAAATTTGAATATCGACTGCGGAGTTAGGCCCAAGTGCCCCATCACTGGCACTCCGGCACTCAATATCCGAAGCACAGAATCTTTTACCTCGCTCCCACCCTCAATCTTTACCGCATGCCCACCCGATTCCTTCATAATCCGGATAGACGAACGCAAGGCCTCGCCCGAACTGCCCTGATAATAACCAAAAGGGATATCAACCACCACCAATGCACGCTTTACTGCCTTCACAACCGAAGTGGCATGGTAGATCATTTGATCGAGCGTAATGGGCAGGGTAGTCTCGTTGCCTGCCATTACATTGCTAGCCGAGTCACCCACTAAAATTACATCAATGCCTGCACCATCAATGATTTTTGCCATGCTATAGTCATAGGCAGTTAACATGGCAATCTTTTCGCCACGCGCTTTCATTTCGCGCAACTGGTGGGTAGTGATCTTCTTTAGTTCTGTTTTTTTGTGAACAGACATATCTCTCGATTTCAGATTTAAAATTTAAAATTCAAGATCCAAAACTTTCACTTTTAGAATTACGAACTGAAATCCTACAGTAAATAAACAGCAGCTACTTTGCCGAGTTTCACTTCCACGTGGTCAGTTAAAGTAGTGGTTAATTCGTAACCGGTGTAGGTTGGCATAATTGGAAACGAGGTGCGGCTTCGATTAACCAACACTGCTACCTCCATCTTCTTTACACCCATCTCTAAAAAAGGTTTCATGGCATACGCCAGCGTGCGGCCACTGTTGAGCACATCATCTACTAAAACCACCACCTTCTTTTTAAATGCGGAGGCGGCTGTATCTAAAGTTACCTCGCTTTGTGTGGGCGCCAACTTATCCACCGAAACTTTGACAACGCTTACCTGTATTCCGGCAATGGACTTTACTTCTTTGGCTAACAGCTTTGCAAATGCGTACCCTTGCCCATCGATGCCGGCAAACACCAGCAATTTTTCCTTCGCATTATTTTCAAAAACTTCAAAAGCAATCCGCTTTATTTTCTGATTGATTTGCGTGCCCGATAGCACCAAGGTCTTTTCAATCACTTCCTTCATGGCAATGGTACAACTTTGCTGTCTTTTAAAGTAGATAAAATGATAGTCGTCTGCATGTTGTCTACCACTTCAATATTGGATAACTTCTCCAACATCAAATTTTGGTAAGAGGGGATATCGGCCGCAACAATCTTCAGAATGAAATCTGCACTGCCCGTTACGTGGTGACACTCCACCACTTCTGGTACGTTGTTCACCGCCTTCATAAATGCATTGATATTGTCTTTGTTATGCCCTTTGAGCGACACCGTTACCAGGGTGCACACGCCTAAACCGACTTTTGCCAAGTCCACCACCGCGTGGTAACTTTTGATAACGCCCATCGTTTCCATTTTCTTCACCCTTTCGAGGGTAGGCGCAGGTGAAAGCCCGATTTCTTGCGCTAGTTGCGCGTTGGTAATGTTTGAGTTGCTTTGTAGTAATTCTAAGATCTTACGATCGGTAGGGTCTAGCTTTACCTTCATTTACGTGTATGTTTGATTGGCAAATATTGAAATTATATTTCAAAAAAAATGAATGACACCAAACTAAATTTGGCTAACCCTAATTTTTCGCGACAGCGAAACTAAAAGATTTGGTGGTGGTGCCGTCAGAATACAGGATGTAGTAAAGACCGTTTGGGGGTTCGGTCGTTTTAATCTGTAAGCGGTTCAAGCCCGCTGCGATCGATTCAAACTGTTGGCGAAAAACTTCGCTGCCACCCGCACTAAACACAATCACTGATACCTATCTGGCTTGTACGCTCACCAATCAAAATTCAGCATGTCTGCGGCTGGGTTAGGGTATGGGTATGGGTATGGTGCAAACAAAATCTCGCCAGAACCCAATGGCAAACATTCAGTCAAAATCCGCAGTGTTGTTAGGAAATGTTAAGTCGAATGCAGCGTTATCAGATGAAATGCCCAAGTTTAAAAATAAAGAAATGGAAGTAACTGGTTGTGCAGTTGGGGAGGCACTTAGAGCACCATTGTCAAAATCCCGCTTGTGGGTAATTGTTGGTGTAGCATCGTTTTGAATATACACTCGCTCTGCTTCAGCAAGCACCCACAGCACATATAAACCCCGTGGGCTGGCATTGCGCTTTAGCTCCTGTAGAACAAATAACGAAAATGAGTGTGGGTAGCTTATTCGTTGATTTACTACAAAAAATTCAAAGTTATGCCAAACTGTAACCTTTAAGCGATAAAATGTTTATAGACCTCACCAAGTTTTGTGCTTACTGGATTGTCAACCATCTTGTCTCTAATTGCTTTCCTCGCATTAATAGAGAGAACATGTCGTAGCTCATTGTAATTTACCAGAGTACACATCGCATTTGCCATTGCATGTGTATCTCTATTGGTAACCAATAATCCCGATACATTGTTTTCAACCAGTTCACGCGGCCCTCCACAATCTGATGCAATTAGAGGTTTCCCGTAAAAGAGTGCCTCGTAGCACACCATCGAAAATGATTCTGATTCAGAAAACATTAAAACAACATCTGCCTTCTTCATTACAGCCTCAATATCATCAGTTGCCTCTTCAAACATCACAACTTTGTCTAAACCAAGCGCCACGCATTCTTCTATTAGCAGTTTCTTGAATTCTTGGTTCCTAACCGATCCTGCATCACCGCCATAAAATGAAAGTGCAACATTCTGATGTCTTTGATACACCTCGCTGAATGCTTTTAAAGCATAATCCTGTCCTTTGCCTCTCATATAATTGGCAGGATAAACAAACTTGACTTTATCGGGCTCGCATAGTAATTGTTCTCCATGCCTTTCTTCTAGCGGTACAAAGTCATAAATAATTTCAATGGGCTTGGCTACTTTAAATCTAATGGATTGATGAACGGAATTAGATACGGCAATAACATGATCAGCCCAGCGATTGATTAATTTAAGCCAATAAGGATAAAGATTGGCTACATACGAATCTGGCAACAGACGTATATGATAAATTAACTTCGAAGAGGGACGTAAAATTTTTGACAAAACGCCCACCATGTTGTAAAGGTCATTTACGTGAATAATATGAATCTGATGTTTGCTGAGATAACGCGTAACACGCCACGAGTTCAAAAATAGAATTGGTAAGTACAATATTGTTTTCCAACTTCTGCTTATCTCTACATAAGGCAATTCAACGTAAGGAATGCTTTCTTTTTTAAGTACGGTTGCGAGCGGAGTGTGTTTTTTGATAGCAAAATGAAACTCAAATTCATGGTTGATGGATTGTGTCAACCCAAAAATAGATTTAAAAGCCCCTGTAGCACCATGTGAGTTTTCAAGAATGAGTATTCTGTTTTTTAGACTCATCGCTAGTCAATTACCTTCACCCATTTCGCCAACGCACTATAAGCATTATATTCCTTTACGCGCACGTCAGCCTGATGTGCATACCGGTCGTAAATTTTTTTGTTGTTGATGATTTCAATGAAATACTTAGCCCATTTATTCAATATTTCGCCATCATCGCTAAGTAACGGCAGCAACATGCCATACTTGCGGAAAACCCCAAAGTCATTGCCAGTGCTTAAAATATCAGCAGGCCCATAGGGGCAATCGGCCGCAATCACAGGTGTACCCACGGCCATCGCTTCCAGCATTACATTTGGAAACCCTTCAGTAAAGGAACTCAATACAAAAAAATTTGCCCGAGCAATCCATTTCAATGGGTTGGATTGATACCCCACAAAAAGTATTGAGGCACTAGGATTTAGGGGTGTATCGCTGGGCGAAAACGCTACCTGATTTTTTTCTATCCTTTCTTGAATTTGTTTTTTATAATCACCCTCGCCAACAAATATAAGCTTTGCATGTGGCACAATGGGCACTACCCGGCAAAATACTTCCGCCAACAGGTGAAAGCCCTTTTCATAAGCTAATCTGCCCGTGGCTACAAATACAGTATGCTCTTTAAAAAAAGCCTGAGGTAACAAATCTAGGTTTTCTTGCGACTTACTTTTTAGTTCGCGGACATTATAAAAATTAGAAATTACTGTGCGCTTAACTTTGGCAGGCAGCCCAAAGTCCTCATTCATTTCGTTTAAAATTCCTTCTGCTACCGATACGATATGATCTCCTCTTTTGTAGGTAAAGGGAATAGAAATCTTTTTTCTCAAAAAACCCGTCAGTCCTTTAATGTTTGGGTCATATCTTTTCGATCCGCGCAAACAAAGAATAACTTTCTCACTTTTCTTAGACAATACGTTAACATAGTCCGCGCCTTCTAAAAAACTGATGCTTGCGTGTGGTTTTAGTTTGTCTTTAAGTAAACGCAATCTCGAAATTCGTTGAAAAAGAGCCACTATTTTGCCAATTGCATGCTTTTTGGCCTTTACCTCCAAAGAATGAAAATGTCCACCAAAAGAATAGTCGGTGGTTAGCAACGTGTTAAACACAACATAGTGAACTTCGTAGTGCTCTGCCAATAACATGCTTAGGCTGGCCACCGATCGTTCTGCACCGCCAAAACCAAAATCGGGAAAAATCAGTAATATTTTCTTCTTGATTACTTCATCCATCGTTGATGCCACATCATAAAACTAAGTATCCTCCACATTTTTTCTATGTTGTATTGGTTGCCCTGCCTTTTATAATAAGAATACTTTTTCATCTCATATTTCACTACTTTGGGTTCTAAAATGCCAACATTTTTTAGGTTTGCTTCGGTGAGATATTCATTAAATTGCTGATCTAATTTTTGACTGAACCATGAGAAAATGGGTATGCTAAATCCACGTTTAGGACGATCAAATAAAGATGGGGGGTGGTATTTATTAAGTATCTGCCTTAAAATATACTTGCTACTATTACCATTTATTTTTGCCGACAAAGGCAACTGTAGTGCGTATTCCACCAAGCGATGATCTAAGAACGGTTCACGGCCTTCAATGCCATTAAACATAGTGGCTCTATCCACCTTTAATAGTAAATCATCGGTGAGGAAATTAGTCAAATCCCACCTCATCATATCTTCCTGAAAAGAGTCGGTTGAAGGCTACCTCCAAGATTTATATAC
>JBJTHA010000326.1:0-9033 GCA_046094265.1 Cytophagales bacterium | reverse complement strand
CCTGGAAATACCTCATTAGAGTTTTCAAAGTCAACTAATTTTCTAACTCTTTTGTCATTAAGCATTTCTGCTCTGAACTCATCTAGCCCTTTTCCACCTGCAAACCACCTTGCAGGAATTATCATCGTCAGATAGCGAGGGTTTAATTTTTTGGCCTGTTCTATAAATTGATGGTAGATAGGACTTGCACTTCTTCCGTGTCCGGCATCACTTAATTGAAAAGGAGGATTTCCTACAATTACATCAAATTTCATATTCTTAAAAATGCTTTTAGTTATATCGGTGTGTATAAATGGATAAGCGTAAGTTTCTAGCCCGTCCGCACGCTCGTAAACTTCCTGGCTTGCTCCGCAATGCGAACAGCTTCCATTTTCCCACTCATGCTTTAGCTTTTTATAAATGATATTGCCTTGCTCATCATTAAACGCATCGCAAATAGAATACTTTCCGTTGGCAAATTTTGAGCAATACAAAGTCCTGCGCGATAAAAGAGAGGTGAGTTCGGTAATAGCAATGCCAAAAACTTGCTTGGTGTAAATATGGTTCGCTCTCTTTTGCGGGTCAGGTATTTCTTTTTCCAGCCCCTTCATCAATCGCTTGGTAATTTCGCGCAGAAACACACCCGATTTTGAAACAGGGTCTAAGAAGGTGGCATGCTTGTCTTTCCAAATGCTGGCCGGCAGTAAATCTAACATTTGGTTGGCCAAGGCGGGTGGCGTAAACACTTCATCGTTGCTCAGGTTGGCAAGGCAAGAAAGTACATCGGGGTTGTAGTTAGTCTGCGCCATGCTCCAATAATTTTTGAAGTTCTGCTGTTAGCTGCTCTTTATTTGGCAAGTAGAGTTGGTATTTACTTACAAAAAGTTGGTTAATGATGCTCTCCGTGGCATACTCCACCAGAATATTGTCTTTGTCGGCTCCCAATACAATGCCAATGGGCGGGTTATCTCCTTCTGTGCTAACTTCCTTTTTAAAGTAATTCAAATACAAATTCATTTGGCCAACATCCTGGTGGGTTACTTCGCCAAGCTTTAGGTCAATCATCACAAAACATTTTAAGATTCGGTGATAAAACACTAAGTCTACATAGAAGTGCTTGCCGCTGATGGAAATGCGGTATTGCCTTTTCTCAAACGCAAAGCCTTTGCCCAGCTCTAACAGAAAATGTTGCAGATTCGAGATTAGTTTTTCTTCCAGTTCACCCTCCAGATATTGATGGCTCTGCGGAATATTCAAAAACTCCAACACGTAGGGATCTTTTAAAATATCGTCTGGCTTTTGAATGTCTAGCCCTTGTTGCGCAAGCGCTAAGACTCCTTCTTTGTCATCAGAACGCAGAATTTCAAAATAGTGGCTCCAGCCCAATACGTTAGACGGTGTCTCACGTTTTGGGAAGGCGAGGTATAACTTCCTCATGTAGAGCAAATTGGCGCGACTAAAACCCTTTCCGTATTGGGCGGTTAAATGTTTAGATGGTTGGTCAAAAAGAAAACTGCCATACTCGGCTTTTTCTTTTCCGCCTTGTTCGAACTCCACAATGTATTGCCCTACTTGCCAATAGGTTTGTACCAGCAGTGTATTAACGGTTTGAGCAGCTTTTGTGCGGGCTTGTGCCAGTAGGCTGCCTACTTTATCAATTAAATCTTTGTAAGGAATTACGTTACTCATCCAAGCCAAGCTTTAGAAAATGAATGAGTGGAAAATCTCTGACCGGTTCGTCAATTGCCGCTGGCTGGCCTTCATCATTGAAAAGCGAAAACTGATGCGTTTTTTCAACCAGAAATCTAAACACATAGTCTCTGCGTTTTAGCATCGTTCCATTTACTGCACTCCACTCAGAAAATACAATCGATTCCTTCGTAACCGGGTTGGTAAAATCAAGTGCATCGCCCCACAAAATATTTCTGTTGAGCAAAAACTTTACGCTTCTTCGGCACTCGTTTTTGCACTTGTCTGTAAATAGCGAGGTATATTTTTCATCTGCTAGTTTAAAAAGTCTAGCACGGCATTCAACGGCATTGTCTTCCAGAATGTCTACCCCGTAAATACTGGAAATAGCTATTACCATATACCGCTCAAACTCTTGCTGGCTTTTGGCGTAACGCTGCTCAACTATAGCCAGTTTTCTTCTCAACACCTCTGCCAAGAAATTACCGTCACCACACGCAGGTTCTAAAAATCTGGAATCAATTCGTTCGGTTTCTTGCTTTACCATGTCGAGCATGGCATTTACTTCGCGCAAGTTGGTAAAAACCTCACCATGGTCGGCCACGCGTTGTTTTGACTTTACTTGCCCTTTTTGTTGCAACTCTTCCACTATCATCAGGATAATCTAAAAACCCTTAATAAGTGCCTAATTTATATAATAATGGGCTATGCTCAATGGGTGGGCGGGTGAGATTTGGCTCTCGCCAACTACTTTCTCTTACTAAAGTTGTTACGCGGTTAAGCAAAAATATTACAAACTTTATAATGCCATCGATAATACTAAAAAAGCTATTTTCGCGTCAAATTTTTACCACATGAGCAACCGCCCCATTTCTACTTTCATTGAAAAAAACTACTTGCATTTTAATGCCGCTGCGTTGGTAGATGCCGCCAAAGGCTATAAAAAACACATTGCCGAAGGCAAAAAAATGTTGGTATCGCTGGCGGGCGCCATGAGCACGGGCGAGCTGGGCATCAGCTTTGCAGAAATGATCCGCCAAAATAAAGTGCACATTATTTCTTGCACGGGCGCCAACTTGGAAGAAGACATCATGAATTTGGTAGCGCACTCGCATTACAAGCGCATACCGAACTACCGAGATTTAACCCCCGAACAAGAGTGGGATTTATTGCAAAACCATTTGAACCGCGTGACGGATACGTGCATCCCGGAAGAGGAAGCCTTTAGAAGGTTGCAGGCACATTTATTTAAAGTATGGAAAGATGCCGAAGACAAAGGCGAGCGTTTGTTCCCGCACGAATTCATGTTCCGCATGCTCAACAGTGGCGATTTGAAACAATACTACGAAATCGACCCAAAGAATAGCTGGATGATCGCGGCAGCGGAAAAAAATATGCCGATGGTGGTGCCCGGTTGGGAAGACAGCACAATGGGAAACATTTTTGCATCGTATGTGTTGACGGGTGAACTGAAAGCCAGCACGATGAAGAGCGGTATTGAATACATGGTGTGGTTGGCGGATTGGTACACCAACAATGCAGGCAAAGACGGCATCGGATTTTTTCAAATTGGCGGTGGCATTGCCGGTGACTTCCCGATTTGCGTGGTGCCGATGTTGCACCAAGATTTGGAACGAGACGGTGTGCCTTTCTGGAGCTACTTCTGCCAGATATCGGATTCCACTACCAGCTACGGTTCGTACTCCGGTGCCGTGCCGAACGAAAAAATTACTTGGGGCAAGTTGAGCATTGATACGCCCAAGTTTATTGTAGAGAGCGATGCGACAATAGTTGCGCCTTTGATGTTCGCGTATATTCTGGATATGTGAATACTTTTAACGGCAAAGAGGGCAGAGATTCAAACAGAAATTGTTCGTAACCTCTTTACGTTATTTTGCTATCTCTACAGTCAACAGCGTTTAAAACTGATGCATCCGTTTTTGAAACAGCGGTTTTAGTACCGTTCTATCTAATACTAGAAAGGATATTGCTACTGCAACGATTAGTATTCCGTTTACAATCATTTTGTTGCTGATGTTCACCGATGGCAGAGATTGTTGTACGTTGGGTAGCTTTAGGTCACCCAAAGGCAGAGTCATGTTGCTGTCGTAAATACCTCTGCTCAATAAAAGTGCCACCACCAACACCGCCACCAATACACCTGCAAACAATAGCAGGCCGTTACGTGGCGATACTCCATTCACAATTGGCCTTCTATCCAAGTTGCTGAGCACGTTGGTAGTGAAATCCCTTGACGGGCTTTGCAGTTGATTCTTGCTCAGTTCTTGACTTACTAATCGAAATACCTCCAGTCGCTCGCGAAGTGCAGATGAAGACTGCAATTCTTTTTCCAACCGTTCGCGCTCGGATGCCGAGAGCAAACCATCTACATAATTCATCAATCGTTCGTCATGCTTCGTATCCATACCTATAAAGTTAATGCTTCTTTCTTTAATAGCGTAGTCAATTCACTTGCCAGCCGTTGCCGTGCGCGATGGATGCGGACTTTTATTGTATTAGTCGGTTGCTGCATAATGTCGGCCACTTCCTCCAGCGAAAACTCTTGCAAGTAAAACAATTGCACGGCCAATTTATCTGCATCGTTAAGTTGATCTATAGCCTTTGTAACATAACGCTGCTTGTCTTGAAACTCCATGGTTAGCTCTCCCTCGTGTGCTTGTGCTATTGTTTTACTTTCGATTTCTGTAAAAATCGGTTTCGACTTGCGTTTGTAACTGATGGCAGTATTAAATACAATACGATACAACCAAGTGCTAAACTTTGCCTCGCCTTTAAAAGCTCCCATGTTTTGATAGGCTTTAATGAACGCATCTTGCGCGGCCTCTTCTGCTTCCGCACGTTGGTTCAACACCTTCATGGCTATGGTGTAGGCGTACGATTTATAATGGTCTACCAAATCGCGGTAGGCCAATTTGTCGCCTGCGCGCACAGCGTTTATCAATTCCTGTTCGTTGGGTAGCGGCAAGTGTGGGCAGTTTTAGTTGGCAGACTTTTTTGATTCAATTACGTAAGCCAATCCCAATCCTGCACCGCCAAAAATAAACAGCATCGAAAAGTAGGCAACTTCCTCCATGTCAAATGCGCGATCGAGCCAGTGGCCTAGTAATAACCCAATGCCGCAACCTATAAATAACAACGACCAGCGAAGTGGAGTAACCTTGCTCTCTGTGTCTTTAAACAGATCGGGCGACAGGCCTTTGTCGATCATGGCCATCCGTTCTATGTTCTTGTATTTGCGCAGGTACACAACCATTACAAAGGCGCCTAGGGTAATGATGATAGGAAGTGATATTCCCATGATTGCTTCGGTATGCATAGTTTTTTTGTTTTTGGCTCTATGACGCAGCCTTTTAAAGGCAGGTTACAGGTGCATGAACTATTATTTGTGAAGTTACGGGAAAAATTATAGAACCTGCATTTTACTGATAGGTCAAAACTCATTAACTATGCGCTCGAAACAAGGCTATGGCAGACGCTTCCATTATCCAAAAATATTTCCCGTCCATCACCGATCAGCAACAAAAGCAATTTGCCATGTTGGGCGATTTGTATCGCGAGTGGAATGAAAAAATTAATGTGATTTCCCGCAAGGATGTGGATAATCTTTACGTGAATCACGTGCTGCACTCGTTGGGCATTGCCAAAGTAATAGAGTTTAGAGCAGGCGCCTCGATATTGGACGTAGGTACTGGCGGTGGGTTCCCCGGCATACCATTGGCAATCATGTTTCCCGAAACAAAGTTTCACCTAGTGGATTCGATCGGTAAAAAGATTACCGTGGTGAAAGCTGTGACCGAAGGTGTTGGAATTACCAACATCACCGCAGAACAAATACGTGCCGAACAACTAAAAACACGATACGATTTTGTGGTGAGCCGTGCGGTGACCCGCATGAAAGAATTTTACGGTTGGATATACAAAAACATCCGCCCCGATTCGCTGCACCCATTGGATAATGGAATATTGTACTTAAAGGGTGGCGACTTGGATGAAGAGATGAACGAACTAAAAAAGCGCTACAGCACTTACGACTTGACCGACTATTTTGAAGAGGAATTCTTTCAAACCAAAAAGGTGGTGTATGTGCCTGTATTCAACTAGAATAGAGGTATTTTTGGAGAAAGCAAGTCATCCGCAGATCAAAAATTTTCAACCATCAATAACCCTACAAAAGTAGCTCCCGTACATAGCGCAATACTCGCGATTACATAGCCGATGGATGAAGGAGTAAAACCACTCTGCATCAAACTTAACGTTTCGGCACTAAAAGTGGAAAAGGTGCTGACCCCTCCGCAGAAACCTACCACCCAAAAAACGCGTGTAGCGGGTGATATTACCTGTTTGTGATCAGCCAGCCCAATAAGAAGCCCCACCGCAAAGCATGCCAGTACGTTGGCGGCCAATGTGCCCCAAGGAAAATGATGTTGATGAAGTGTGTTTACCCATTTGCCCAATACATACCGGATCACGCTTCCTAACCCTCCACCTAAAAAGACCAGCAAAAAATTGCGCATGGTTAAATTGTCTAATTCGCCAACAGCATTTGTTCAATCTGTAGGCGGGCTTGCTCTTTGAGGTGTTCAATATCTGAGCTGGGGTTAACGCGTACTTCGTGGCCTACCAAAATTTTGATTACCCCGGGTTTGAATTGTAACGTGCCCGGAGGCATGAGGGCCTTTGCACCGACTACGGCCAGTGGCATAATGGATTGCTGCGTATCCACCGCAATGCGAAAGGCACCATCTCTAAAGGGTTGTAATAAAGACGATGTGCGGTTTTGTGTCCCCTCAGGAAAAATCAAAATGGAAATACCAAAACTCAATATCTTTTTCAAAAAGCCGATGCTTTTCTTTCGGCTCTCGGAGTTGTTTCTGTCAACCACCACGCAAGTTGCTTTTGTCACCCAACCGAACACGGGTATCTTCAACAATTCTTTTTTTGCCAGTGGGCGAAACTGCCCACGGATGGTTAATGCAATACCGGGCAAATCGAGAAAAGAAGTGTGGTTGCCTACATAAATGAATGCAGTCCCTTTCGGGATACGCTCGCGACCCACAATTTCATATTGGATAAATGTTAGCTTGCTGAATACCCACGACCACGCCTTCATAAAGAAATAGGTAACCGCCACTGCGCGCGCCCCAAAAAATGCAGGGATCAAAATCCCCGGAAGGAAAAGCAGCATGAAAAAAGTGAATACAAGTAGAACCCAAATTTTATAAAGAAAGCTCATTGTCGTTTTATGAATTACGATTTACGATTTTTTATTTTTCAGCATAGATGAGTTGCCGAATCACCGATCACTTATTTACCTACTTACAACTAACCCCCCATAACCTAACCACCTAACTCCCAATCCCTAATGCCTAACTATCCTCGCCATATAAAACCCATCAAACCCCTGCGAAGGTAAAATGGTTTTTTGTTCTTGCAATTCAAATTTACCGGATTGGTTTTGCAAGAATGTATTCAGCTGCTCTTCATTTTCAGAAGGCAAAATACTGCAGGTGGAATACACCAACATACCGCCCGGCTTCACTAGGTTGCAATAATCTGCAAGTATGTGCTGCTGCAATTCTTTCACGCGTTCTATAAAATCGAGGTTCAGTTTCCATTTGGCATCGGGGTTGCGCTTTAGCACACCCAATCCTGAACATGGCACGTCCAGCAGAAGTCGGTCGCACGAGTTTTCCAATCGTTTAATGGTTTTAGAGTTTTCAATCAGACGCGGCTCCACATTGCTGGCACCTGCCCTGCGCGCACGTTTTTTCAACTCTTCCAATTTCCAAGCTTCTGTATCCAGGGCAATGATGCGCCCCTTGCTTTGCATTAATGAGGCGAGGTGTAAGGTTTTGCCTCCTGCACCCGCACAGGCATCAATCACGCGCATGCCGGGCAACACGTGCAAGAAGGGAGCAATCAACTGCGAGCCTGCATCTTGCACTTCAAACAAACCATCTTTAAACTGCTGACGCGTAAAGATGTTTTGGCGTTGTGCCAGCAACAAAGCATCGGGAAATTCCGGGGGTGCTTTTGTTTCAATCCCCTCTTCATCAGCCAACTGATTTTGAAGTTCGCGCCTCGAAGTTTTGAGTGTATTCACACGCAGCACCACGGGTGCTTCTTCGTTTAACGCAGCCAGTTCATTTTCCCAACCGCCTTTTAATTCGCGTTCGCCAAGTTCGTCCATCCAATCGGGTATCGACTCGCAAATGGTGCGTTGTTGCTTCGCGGTTTCGTAGGCTGCCACTATTTTTTTGCGGTTAATTCCGTCCAGCTCTTCCCAATCAGGCAGTTCGGCTTCCTTCCACACACACCATACCCCTAGCAGTTTCCAGTATTCATCATCTTTTGCATCGGATAGCTCTTTGAAAAGACGATACCAGCGCACGATGTCATAAATGGTTTCAGCAATAAATCGCCTATCGCGGCCACCCCATTTGGGATTACTCTTCAAAATCTTTTCAATGACTTTATCGGCATATTTACCTTCTGAGAAGATTTGCGTAAGGCCTTCAACAGTAGCTACACATAGGTTGCGGTAGAGTTTCATCTTTGCCTTTTTTATGGAAATTTAGATTAAATTTTAGTCCTTAATGCCCCAAGCCCCAATGGAATCAAGTTTATTTTTCACCGCTAGGCTATCGCGCATACCAAACCCAAAGCCAGCAGTTCTAAAAAAAGTAGAATGACCGTGGTAAAAGCTCTGTTCATGCTGCTGGGCATTGGGTATTAGGCATTGAGTAATACCACTTTTTTGCAACAATGCCGTGCAGAACATAAACCTACCAGTTATACTTTTTTGAATAACTTCATACCCGCTTAAACCTTACTTTTGGTTACAACACGACAACTAAATATATATGAAGAAACTCGCCCTTTGCCTTCTGGCAAGTTTATGCTTTAGAAGTTTATTCGCCCAAGTAGAGCTGAGTTACTACTTGCCTGCCGGGCCTGGCAAAATCACCTACAATCCATCTATCCCCACCCCTAAGTCAGTTATTGGCCACGAGGTAGGCGAATGGCACGTGACTCACGATCGATTAGTGAATTACATGATGGCACTGGACAAAGCCTCTGACCGCATTTCATTAGAAGTAATCGGGCAAACCCACGAAAGCAGACCTGTTATTGTAATGGTTATCACTTCGCCCAAGAACCATCAAAACTTAGAACAGATAAAGGCCCAGCATGTACAGTTGACCGACCCGTCAAAGTCCTCGAGTCTAGACGTAAAAAATATGCCGGCCGTCTTTTATATGGGCCACTCCATTCATGGCAACGAAGCAAGCGGTGCCAATGCCTCATTGGTTACGGCCTATTACCTCGCTGCAGCCCAAGGTG
>JBJTHA010000325.1:0-16641 GCA_046094265.1 Cytophagales bacterium | reverse complement strand
GCATTTAGGTTGTTGAAAGAGAACTCCAACTTTTCTCCGGATTTTCTGGCCATATCGATGAAGCCCAAGCCAGCACCGCCTTTTTGTGATATCTGTGTGTTTTTGATAATCTCTTTGTACATTTCTTTAAGACCATCTTTGTCTTTCAAGTTGAGATCATCTAGGTTTTTAGTAAGTTCCGCAACCCCCGACTTGGGGATAGGATTTCCTGTCATTACACAATAGCGCTTGTCGTCTTTGCTGATCATAAAGATAGCGGATTTACTGATAAGGGAACCTGCGGTTAAATCCTGTTCACTACTGTGTTTCACAACGTTTTGTAGTGCTTCCACCATCACATTAAATACCTTGCGCCTAATGCCCGAATCTTCACCGGAGGAATCGAGGTTACGCTCTGCCATAGCCAAAATAGACTTGGTAGTTTCTTGGGTAAAGTCACCATCATAAACCAAAATAAGTTTATGGCTTGCCATGGTGCGATGCAAATCATAGATATAATTCATTGCTTTTTATTGTTTGGGATTTCGAAGGTATGTTTTTTTAGTGAAAAACTAACAAGGTTAAAGTTTAATTCCAATCAGTAAAACATCATCTGTTTGCTTGTGCTCGCCCTTCCATGTTTCCCATTCGGAATCAAACACTTGGGCTGCCTCGCGCATCGTTTGTTTATGTACACGCTCAATTATTTCACGGGTTTTTTTGGGTCCAAATTTGCGCACCTCGGAACCCCCGAACTGGTCGGGGAAACCATCTGAGCTAAAATAAAATGAGTCGCCTTGGCTGAGTTCCATCCGGGTGGTAGTAAAGTTAGTTTGGTTCTTGAAAATTCCTCCTCCGATTGGGAACTTATTGCCTTTGATTTCCTCCATGACACCACCTTTCATAATGTAAAGCGGTCGATGGGCGCCTGCATACTCGAGGGCTCTTGTTTCGGTGTTGACGCGGCACAGTGCAATATCCATACCGTCTTTTGTAGCAGAGTCTTCTTGGTCTTGCCGCAACGTTTGAGTTACGCCTTCATCCAACAAATCCAGTAATTTTCCTGGGTCTGTTACCCTTCGACTGCGAACAATATCATTCAATAAAAAATACCCGATCAAACTCAGCAATGCGCCAGGCACCCCATGACCGGTACAGTCGACAGCGGCAATAAAAATGTCATTTTTAATTTGCACAAACCAAGGAAAGTCACCACTTACAACGTCACGCGGCTTGTAAAGAATAAACGAATCAGGTAACGCCTTGTTGATGTGCCGCGTGTTGGGCAAAATGGCATTTTGAATACGTTTGGCATAGTTGATGGAGTCGTTGATCTTCTTGTTTTTATTCTGAATCTCTAACTCAATCTCCTTTCTATCGGTAATATCATGCGATACCAGCAGCACAGACTCTAAGCTCCTTTGTTCGTCAAACTCGGGAATAGCGTTTACTTGCATGATACGTATTCCCATTTCTGATGGGAAGTTCATTTCGCGCGATACCTTGCTGTTGGTGGTGTTCACCTGTTCTACTATTTCTAACCATTGATCAAGAATGGTTCTTTCTAAGTTTGCTTCTTTAATCTTTTGGTTAATGAACCACTTGGGCGACTTGCCTGTGTAGGCTTCTATGGTGGGATTGATGTAAGAAATTGAGTCGTGTTCCAAGCGAGTGATGATGTCTAACGAATTTTCTGACAGTGCTTGCATTTTACTTCTCATTCGCTGCTCCTGTTCCGCTCGTCTGCGTTCTGTAATGTCGCGCGAGTTAACAATCAACCCCTGAATGGCAGGATTCGACATGAAGTTGGTACCCAAGCATTCAATCCAAATGTAGCTGCCATCTTTAATTCGGTATTCGATTTGAACGGTTACTTTCTCATCCGGTTTTTCGCGCAGTTGTCGAAAGAATTCTTTCGCAATTTCTTTGCTATTAGGGTGTATGAGGTCGGTATCCGTCTTGCCTTGTAATTCTTTGGCTGTATAGCCGAAAATTGATTCAACCGAAGGAGATACATAACGGATTCGGTCGTCTTCTTCATAAATTGTGATTACTTCTGAAGCATTTTCAAGCAGCAGTTGCGTGCGCTTTTGTGTACGGTTTACTTCTTCTATCTGCTCCTCGAGTTTACTGTTAGAGCGCTGTAGCTCCTCTTGTGTGGCGCGCATCTCCTCTGCATTTTGGCGAAGTACTTCTTGTTTTTCTGTCAACTCAGCACTCAATTCTTGTGATTCAGTCAACAACTTACGCGTGCGCTGGTTTACCTTAATATTGAAAATTGTTCGTGCCAAGATAACACCCAACTCTTGTACAAACTTGAGTTGCGAATCGTTGAATTTTTTGAGACCTGCAAATTCTACTATGCCAAAAACTTCTTCGTTAGTGATTAGGGGCACAATCAACAAACAGTTGGGCTTTTGGTCTCCCAAAATGCCAGAAGTGAGCGTTACATAATCGTCTGGTATTTCGGTGCGCATCACAAAATCTTTCTCGGCCGCTGCCTGACCCACTAAGCCTTCGGCAAAGCGAAACGACTTTTTAAGGTACTTTTTGCGGCTATACGCGTGGCTGGCTGTCATTACAATCAGTTTTTCATGCGGGCCGTCTTCGTTTACAACGTAAAACGCACCCTGCACTGCCCCAATTTTTTCAATAATAAATTGTATCACCGCTCCACCCAATGCATCTAGCGTATCGTGGTTGCGTAAGATGTCTGAAACTTCGGCCACCCCGCGTACTATCCAGTTACGTTCCTTTTCCCTGCGCTCATTTTCAACGAGGTTGTCGCGCATACCCAGCAGTGCAAGACCGAGCGTATCGTTTTCGCTGACTGGCTTATAATGCGCGTCAAACTTCCCTTGGCCCACCAGTCGTGCGAATTGAGCACTGCCTTTCAGGGTTTGTACCAAACCATCTACTTTTACTGCCATTTGCCCAAATTCATCGCTGCTGCTTGCTTCAATTTTATCGGGCAGCACTCCCTTCGACACCAGATCTAACGTATTGCGCATTTGGTTAAGCGGATCGGTAAGTGAACGCGCAAATAAACCGGCAAGGGCAATAGCAGCCAATAAAGTGATGCTGCCGATGATTAGGTAAGTGGTGCGTAAACTGGCACCCAAGCCCTCAATTTCACCGATGTCAATCTTGGTAATCAATACCCAGGGTGCATTTTGGATTTTACGATATGCCACTAACACATTTTTACCACGATAATCTTTGCCAGTGGTAATACCACTTTGAATGGTGCCGCTAAGTGCTGCGGTGATATCCTTTACCCCATCGTCATCTTTATTAAAAAACTTTAGGTATGCTTTGGGGTCTTCGCGCAGTGGGCTGGCCAATTGTATTTTTTGTGTTGCCAAATCTTCGGTACCAATAAATGTCTCTCCGGTCTTCCCCAAACCGTTTACATCAGTTAGCGACTTGTTGAGTTCATTCAGGTTTAGTTTAAAAATCAGCAGATTGTCGCCTAGCGGAATACCCGCGTAGAAGATGTAATTCTGTTCAATTTTTTGAATGGTGCTGTAGTGTAGGCCTGAGATAGCATTGTTAAAAAAAGTACCATCAGGATCTGCGAAGCTCCTGTGTGAGTGGGTACTCGCTTTTACACTCCCCTTTGCGTCAGTGATGAAAATTTCGTCTAAACTGTAGGTGCCTTTGATCTGCCTTAAGAAACTACTGAGTGAATCTGGCGAAGTTTGCAAATAGCGTTTTACAATGCTTGATTGTTGAAAGAACGAAGCGGTGGTGGAGATATAGTCAAAGTAGTTTTTGACTTGGCTGGCCTTGTTGTCGGCAATGACAGATAATGATGTGTTGAATTTTTCTCTAGCAGCCTCTACATTAACATGGTAGGTAAAAAAGCTCATGGCGCAAATAGTGACCAAGGCAATTGCCAAGACGATCACAGTTATTTTTGTGCTAATTTTTATCTGTTGTAGCATGCTCGTTGTCGATTTTTAAATCTTCTCTAACAATAGTAACGCCATTTCTTCTACCTGCTTCTGGGTGTTTTCTCCAATGGGTGTGAAGGTGGCCACTTCCAAAATGGCTCTTACTTCATTGTCTTGTTTAAGTGGTGCAATGAACAAGAACTTTGGAGCGGCCATTCCCAGGCCACTGGTAATTTGGCGCTGATACCCTTCTGGCAGTTCATCAAGATAGGTACCCTTGCCGCTCACCATCGCTTGCCCAATTAGCCCTTCGCCCGCAGTAAATTCATCACTCTCACCTTCGTTTTTGACCAACGCAAACCCAGCCACCAACGCAGCAATCTTGCCTCCATCTTTCGATATTACTTGGTATAAAGCTCCTTGTCCGGCCTGCATCAAATTGCATAAGGTATTCAAACCTTCCTGCCATGCCCTCAGTCCTTTTTCATTTTTAATTACGTTGTTGAAAGATTGCAGATCCACTGCGAAAACTTGCTCATCCTTGGCAGATTGTTCTTGGGCGATTTCTTTTTCTTTTTCCTTATATACGATAAGCTCGCGCTTTAATCGCATGGACTGATTGATGGCTAAGACCCCCAAAAGAAAGGTGGCAGCCACTACGGAGAAGGTAGTAGTAAAGATTGAGGTAGTGCGCATTCCATCCGTTAGGCCTCCTTGCATCTTTAGCATTGCTGGCAGTTTGAAGAGGAAGTAGGCTGAGAGCAAAATGCTCAAACAGAAGAGCACCGCCATCAGCAAGCTAAGTTTGTGCGGGTCTTTCAAAATCCTTTGTAATCGTTCAATCATTTGTAGTGCTTTTCTAGTTCTTTTAAGAAATCAACAATCTGGTCAATTTTTAACACGTAATCTATTTTGGTAAGTGCCATTGCAGCTCTGGGCATCGTGTCAATCATGCATTCGGTAGGCTCTTGCACAATGGTAAGCCCTCCTTTATCTTTAATATGCTTCATGCCTAGCCCGCCATCGCGGTTGGCACCCGACAGCAAGATACCAATCAACTTATCTCGGTACACATAGCCCGCAGTGCCCAACGTAATGTCAATGGCTGGCCGCGAGTTGTTCACCATGTCTTCGGTAGACATAGCAAAGTGATTGCCCAGCTCAATCGATAGATGGTAGTTTGAGGGTGCTAGATAAACGGTTCCTCTCTTGATTGATTCTTTATCACAGGGTTCCACGACTTGTAGTGCGCTTTTTAACGACAGTGCCTCCACAAATCCGTTCCGCACATGCTTTAATCGGTGCAAGCACAAAATAATTGGCAGCGGAAAGTTCTTCGGCATTTGAGAGAGGATTTTCACAATCCCTTGAAAGCTACCTGCTGAACCGCCAATCACAACTGCCTTGTAAGTGCTATTTAGGTTGTACTTGTCCATGCCACTCGGCCACCTAATCCTTTACTTTCTTATAAACCTTTTCTTCGTTATTCGCCACTAAAAATCGATTGGCAATGTCACACCATATCAACGACTCCTTTGAGCCAATAGCGAGATAACTGTATTTGAACAAACTTTGGTGAAATTTCTTGAGTACCTCGTTTTGAAGCGTCTGGTTGAAATAGATCAGCACATTACGGCACAGGATCAAGTCAAACTTGTTGAAGACATCGCCTTTAACCAAATCATGCTTTCGAAACGTTATGTTCTGTAGTAACTCTCGGTGAAAGATGGCTTTGCCATTTTCCTCTCGATAGTATTCTTTCAATGACTTCTTGCCCTCAAACCTGACGTAATTCTTCTCGTTCAGTTCCATGTTTTTTATAGGGTACATTCCCTGCTTTGCCTTTTCAAGGATATTCACATCCAAGTCAGTGGCATAGAGTGTCACATCGTGTTCAATCCCCATCTCTTTCAACAAAATGGACATACTCAGTACTTCTTCGCCCGATGAGCAGCCCGCATGCCAAATTTTGAATTGCGAGTGGTTTAGCAGGATATCAGGGATGATCTCATCTCGGATGATACGCCAAAACCCAGGATCGCGGAACATCTCTGTAACATTCACCGTTAGCTCGTCTAGAAACTCGTTAATGAAGGCAGGTTGGTCGTTGATTTTTTTGAGTAGACTTTCAACATTCAAATTCTTGAGTTCGAGAATACGCAACATTCTCCGTTTGAAAGAGGACATAGCGTAGTTCCGAAAGTCGTAACCGTGCTTTGTATATACCAACTCGGTAATCCGCCTAAGATCTGCAATGTCAATATCCTGTACCACAATAAACGAATTAAGACAACCTCAAAGAAAAGCAAAAATAGCCTTACTCGTAAACGTTATTTGCCTTTAATGTAGTAGAAATTTTACACGGGTTTAAATTCAATAATGAATGACTTATAAAGAATTGATTCGTAAACAGTTATGTAAATGCCGGTCTGATTTTAAAATCGCCTTCACGGTTTTTAAACAACCTGCAGGTTTTCGCCCGAGAAATCAAATGGTAGAAGGCTGCCTGTATTCGCGCTTTTGATCCACTCGCTTGCCTTAGTCAGCTGAATGACTTGTATGGGCGCATTTTGCCGATGCTCAAACTCGAGCATAACTTGCCGGCATGCCCCGCACGATGTGGCGGGCACAAGTTCTTTGTGGTTCCTTTTATGCGCCACTACGGCCAGTTTAGTAATTTTTTTGCCTGGATATTGCGAAACGGCCGCGTATAAAGCGATGCGCTCGGCACACATACACAATGGGTAAGAC
The DNA here is from genome assembly GCA_046094265.1 of Cytophagales bacterium. Taxonomy (GTDB): domain Bacteria; phylum Bacteroidota; class Bacteroidia; order Cytophagales; family Cyclobacteriaceae; genus ELB16-189. The sequence goes on along the minus strand of JBJTHA010000325.1, from coordinate 10,015 downwards.
GCATTTTCCTGATTCGCGCCAGTTATCACTGTGCCATCATCGAGCATAACAGCTGCGCCAACCTCAAATTTGGAGTAAGGAGCATAGGCATGTGCCGTAGCTTCCTTTGCTTTGTGTACCAAGTACTTCGATTCATTATCGAGTTCCTCGATTTTGTGGAAAATTTCAAAGTCTTTCATATTCAAATATATACTAAATTTGAGATGTTCAGTCAAAAGAATTTGATCTCTTAAATCACCGAGTTGCCCATCTGCCAATCGAATTTATATCTGCAACCTCACCGATTAAATTATCTTTGTACAATGCCAAAAATTTTGATTTTGGGCGCAGGGCGCTCTTATTCCTCTTTAATTGATTATACACTTAATCAATCTGAAAAACTTGGTTGGGATGTTTCTGTGGGCGATTTTTCTCAACAGGCCGCTCAAGAGCGCATCAATCAAAGAAAGGCAACGGCCATAGCTTTTGATATCCAACAAACGGAAGCAAGTAGGGCAGAAGTCAGCGCGGCAGACGTGGTGATATCATTGATACCCGCACACTTGCATCCTTTGGTAGCGAAAATCTGCCTGGAAGAAAAGAAGCACTTACTGACCGCCAGCTATGTGTCGCCTGAAATGAAATCGTTTCACACAGAGGCGATGAGCAGCGGTTTGTTGTTTTTGAACGAGTGCGGTTTAGATCCTGGCATCGACCACATGAGTGCTATGCAGGTGATCGACCAAATTAAATCAGAAGGTGGTAAGCTTACTTCATTTGAATCTTTTACGGGTGGACTGATTGCCCCGGAGACCGATCCGGAAAATCCATGGCGGTACAAGTTTACTTGGAACCCACGCAACGTAGTGATGGCCGGGCAAAGCACCGCCAAGTATCTGCAAGATGGCGAGTACAAGTTCATTCCGTACCAACAATTATTTCAGCGCATTACGCCCGTTATGGTACCAGGTTTTGGCGAATATGAAGGCTATGCCAACCGCGATTCGCTTTCGTATTTGGAAACGTACCAACTTCAAGGTATTAAAACCATGCTGCGCGGCACATTGCGCAACAAAGGTTATTGCAGTGCATGGAATATTTTGGTACAGCTGGGCTGCTGCGATGACAGTTATTTGATGGAAGACATTGCCAGCATGACACATCGCCAATTCATCAATTCATTTTTGGATTTGCAAGAAGGCAATGCCGAATCTAAAATAGAATCAATATTCCGATTGCCCGCCAACAGCGAAGAAATGCAACGGTTGAAATGGAGCCGATTGTTTTCGGATGAACCTGTAGGTTTAAAGAAAGGTACCCCAGCGCAAGTGTTAGAGCATATACTCAATAAAAAATGGAAATTAACAACGGGCGATAGAGATTTTATTGTGATGTGGCACCGATTCCGTTTTTTGAAAGAAGGCAAAGGGCAAGAGATTCAAGCATACCTTACCGCGAAAGGAGACGATGAAACCCGCACGGCCATGGCCAAAACGGTGGGCTTGCCGTTGGGCATTGCAGCCAAGTTGCTGCTGCAAGGAAAAATTAAGCAGCGTGGCGTGGCGATACCGGTGACGAAAGAATTCTATGAACCAGTGTTGAATGAGCTAGGGGAGATGGGGATTCGGCTGGTTCATCGGTGATTGTCTATTATTGAATCTACCTGTTCTTCTCAAATTCCATCTTTTCTGTGCTGGAGTTAAAAAATATGAATAGCTGTCGATCTTTTCGTTCATAGGCACTTGCTGCGTACATGGCATCCTGCAACTTATCTCCCCATCGAGGTTCTCAAACTTTCGTCCTGTAAAAAATTAACGTCTTCATTTTATTTTCGTTTGACAGCTCATATTCTCCGCCAACACTGTTTGCAACGGTCTGTCCGTAGATGTTGCCCATCTTACCATCATCACAAAAGTTCATAATAACGGCACGTTTAATATTTGTAGGCTGCGATTCGGTAGTTCCTAGTTTCATATTATGATACCTTACTAACGTCCATTGACCCGTTAAGGTGATACTGGTGGAACTGTCACCTTTATCACAAGTAAACGTAGTAGCACTTATTGCCGTTTGAACATTGTCGGGTGCCGCAGGTGCTACGGTTGCTGAGTTCTCGTTTTTGTGGCAAGCGAGCAGAAAAACAAGCCAAGTGATAATGGCTACGTTTTTCATTGTTAGTCTTGTGGCTAGGCTTTTTTGACGCGGGATCAAGTTACAAAAAAACAAGTCCTTTTTGCATGCTGCAATCGCGTTAATTTCTCTTCCCAATCGCTCTCGTTTTCTTGCCCAGCGATTGATCTTCAGTATTGACAAACTCCACTCGTTTCTTTTTTGAGTTACGCTCAAACAGGTACAGCATAATGCCGTCTTTCAAACCTACCTCGGGCACAAAAATATCCTTGGCGTGCGCCCATTCCATCACAGCCATGTAAATGGTGCTGGCAGGCAAAATCACATCCGCACGGTCGGGGTTCATTTGTAGTTTGTAAATACGTTCTTCTAGCGTATGTTTTTCGATCATCGCTTTTACTCCATGCATTTTTTTCAACGACATCAACTCGTTGGGTTTGGTCTTGGCCAGTTCGTAAATCTTGCTGATGTTGCCGCCTGTGCCCACGGCAGTAACTTTGCCCATTTCTTTTTTGATGTTTTCCTTTACCCAAGTTTCCATCTCCAACCATACCGAGGGTAGATCGTGGTGTTCCAAAATCCGAACAGAGCCAATCTTAAACGATTTTGTCTTTAGTTTTTTGCCTCCGGCATATAAGTTAAGTTCTGTGCTGCCACCGCCTACATCAATGTGCAAATAGCTTTTGTTACCTAAATAAGATTGAATGGCTTTGTCAATCAATTCGGCTTCCTTTTTGCCATCAATAATTTCGATGCAGATGCCCAACTCCTCTTTCACTTATTTGGCAATTTGCGCACCATTTTCAGATTCACGCATTGCAGAAGTGGCACAAAGCATGTAGTCGTCCACTTCGTAGAGTTCTAATAATAACTTAAACGCATTCATCAGTTTTTTGAACTTTACTGTGCTCGCTTTGCTGATGCGGTGGGAGGTAAATACATCGTGACCCAAGCGCAATGGAAAACGGACATATTCCATTTTCTTAAATAAAACTTGATTGTCACTTTCCAGTACGGAAGAGACCTGAAAACGAATGGCGTTAGATCCGATGTCGATAGCGGCAAGTTTCAAAATGATTCTAAGCTAAAAATGAATAATCTGTTAAATTTTTTGATGCTACTCGTCAAAAGTAGTTCAAAATAAAATTACTTGGCCAAATGCCTTTACGAGAATTTTTATAAATTTATTCTCAAGATGAAAAAGATAACTGCCATACTTTTATTACTAAACATTTTGTTACATGTTTCTAGTTGTTTTTATCCTTACAGCGGAATATCAAACGTAGAGGGCTATACCCCAATTTATGGTGACAAGTCACGTGCTGGAATTAGCTTTAAATCGGGATCAATGGTTCTAAATAACCCAGGGAAGATATATGTGTACAATAAATACCTTTTTGTTAATGAGGTTGATTTGGGTGTGCATGTATTTGATAACTCAGATCCATCTGCCCCAAAAGATTTGGGCTTTATTGAAATTTTAGGTAACCGAGATATTGCTATCAAAGACAATGTCATATTTGCTGATCACTTGGGTGACTTAGTTTCGATACAGATGGAGTCTTTTAATGCAATTTCAGAACAAAAGAGGTTGTCAATTGACTCATGGAAATCAGGAGTTCGACCTCCTAGGTTTAGTTATTATGAATGCGTAAAACCAGAGTTAGGTGTGGTGGTGAGTTGGAAAAAAGAAATCTTAAAAAACCCAACTTGTTATGAGAACTAATTTTATAATTTTTCTTATATCTTCTTGCCTATTGGGTTGTTCGCAAAGCGATTCACCAGCCAGCAAATCAGGTACGGGTGGCTCTTTGGCTCGATTTGCAATCCAAGATAACTTCCTGTACGTATCTACCAACTCAACAATAGAAACTTTCTTAATTGAGGGTAGTAATTTCAGCCGGCAAGACTCGATTCATATTGGGTTTGGACTAGAAACTATTTTTGCCAAAGATCAATACCTCTATCTAGGCGCAAATGATGCCATGTATATTTATTCGATAGAAAATCCTAGAAAGCCTAAGTTTATATTTCGATATTCTCATATTACTTCTTGTGATCCTGTAATTGTGCAAGGTAATTTAGCCTATGTTACTCTTAAAGTAGGCAATTGTAGAACTGGAACTAATACGCTAGAAATACTTGACATTACAAATCCAAATAGCCCTGTACTTCTTCAGACCTATCCAATGAGATCGCCCGGAGGTATAGGTATTGCTGGAACTTGTTTATTTGTGTGTGAAGACATTCACGGACTTACCATTCTTGACGTCACTAAACCGAAGGAAATTGCTGAGATTATGAGGATAACGGATGTAAATGCGTATGATGTTATTGTAACAAAGAGTTCACTTATCGTAACGGGAGAAGACGGTATTTTTCAATACTCTTACGATTGCGCCAAGAGATCGGTTTCCATAATAAGCCAAATCCCAGTAGATCGTTCACTTCAGTAGTAAGCGGTAATTATTGTCTGTAATAACTTTAGCATCGTTTTTTGGTGATTAACTCTTTATTCATTTTCTTTGCATCGCTTATCCAGAAAGACCGAGGGACTGGGCCCGCTGAAGTCTTAGCAACCTTCTCAACTAGGTGCTAATTCCCCTTCTCGAAAAACGTTTCAAACGTGTTCGAGAGAAGATGAGCAAGCCAATCACAGGCTCTTTCTGGAAATAGGCATAAACAACAGAAAGAGTGAAAATCCAAAACATATTAAGAGAGCGTATCTTGGTGCTGGACGGTGCCATGGGTACTATGATTCAGCGCCATAAATTGGAAGAAGAAGATTTTCGAACAGAGCGTTTTAAGAATCATTCTTCGCCATTAAAAGGCAATAACGATTTACTCTCCATCACGCAGCCGCACATTATAAAGGAGATACACTGGTTGTATTTGGAAGCAGGTGCCGACATTATAGAGACTAACACCTTTAGTGGTACTACCATTGCGCAAGCCGACTATCATTTGGAGTCTTTGGCATACGAACTTAATTTTCAATCGGCAAAAATTGCCAAAGAGGTAGCCAATGAGTTTACCCAACGCGAGCCGAACAAGCCCCGTTTTGTGGCGGGTGCACTAGGCCCCACAAACAAGACCGCTTCGTTGTCGCCAGACGTCAATAACCCAGGCTATCGAGCTGTTTCGTTTGATGACCTGCGCATTGCGTACAAAGAGCAAGCAAAAGGTTTGATAGAGGGAGGCGCGGATCTGTTGCTGGTAGAGACAATTTTTGACACACTCAATGCTAAAGCTGCCTTATTTGCGATACAAGAGTTGTTTGAGGAGATAGGTAAGCAGGTGCCTGTAATGGTTTCAGGCACCATTACAGATGCTAGCGGTAGAACATTGTCCGGCCAAACCACCGAAGCCTTTTTGATTTCTGTGTCGCATGTTCCATTGTTGAGCATTGGCCTCAATTGTGCGCTCGGTGCAGCCCAACTCCGGCCTTATTTGCAAGTATTGGATGAAAATGCTCCTTTCTTTACAAGCGCTTACCCCAATGCAGGATTACCCAATGCTTTTGGTCATTACGATCAGACGCCCGAAGAAATGGGTCAACAAATTGAAGAATTTTTGAAAGAAGGGTTAGTGAATATAGTGGGAGGTTGCTGTGGCACTACGCCTGAACATATCAAGGTAATTGCTGACGTGGCGAAGAAATACAAACCGAGAATTGTCGATAGTCCATTGTCGATTGTCGACAGTGCATTGAAGCCATTGACAACAGATAATTGACTATCGACTTATACCAACTATGGCATTCAAGTTTGAAAATTTAAAAGTTTGGCAAAGGGCAATCGATTTGTCGGGGGAGATTTATGATCTAACGGAGTCCTTCCCCAAGAAAGAACTATACTCATTGACTTCCCAGATACAACGCGCCTCAGATTCAGTTGCATTGAACATTGCCGAAGTATCTACAGGTCGAACTAATCCCGAATTTAAACGATATCTCGGAATTGCTTTAGGTTCTGCCATCGAAGTTGTATGCTGCCTTCATCTAGCAAAGAGAAGAAAATTGCTTCGAGAAGATCGATTTGATTACTTCTATAATTTTCTGACTGAGCTTATTAAAGGGATCCAAGCATTGCGAAACTCTATTAGCTGAACGAAAAACTATGACACATCGGACATCAACCCTTGAATATAAATCTGAAGCTATCGACTATCGACTGAAGCTCAGCGGCCTCGAAGCGGTAGTGATCACTCCTGAATCTAATTTTGTAAACATTGGCGAACGTACCAACGTAACAGGCTCTGCCAAATTTTTGAAACTCATCAAAGAAGACAAATTTGACGAAGCGCTGGAAGTGGCACTTGACCAAGTACGCGGTGGCGCACAGGTGATTGACGTGAACATGGACGAGGGGATGCTGGATGCTAAAGCCGCGATGGTGAAGTTTTTGAACCTGATGGCAGCCGAGCCAGAAATTGCACGTATCCCCGTAATGATCGATTCATCGAAGTGGGAGGTTATTGAAGCCGGATTAAAATGCCTGCAAGGAAAAGGCATTGTAAATTCCATCAGTCTGAAGGCGGGCGAGGAGGAATTCATCAACCAGGCGAAGTTGGTGAAACGCTATGGTGCCGCCACTGTGGTAATGGCATTTGACGAGCAAGGGCAGGCCGACACCTACGAGAGGAGAGTTTCGATTTGCGAACGCGCCTACCGAATACTAGTAGACCAAGTAAAATTTGCACCAGCAGACATCATCTTTGATCCGAATATCTTTCCGGTTGCCACGGGAATAGAAGAACATAAAAACTACGCAGTTGATTTTTTTCGAGCGGCAAAATGGATTCGCGAGAATTTACCAGGCGCGCACGTAAGCGGGGGCGTAAGCAACGTTTCGTTTAGCTTCAGAGGCAATCAGGCGGTGCGCGAGGCAATGCATTCGGCATTTCTCTATCATGCCATTAAAAATGGTATGGACATGGGCATTGTCAACCCAACCATGCTAGAGGTGTACGATGAAATACCGAAAGATTTGCTCGAAAGGGTAGAAGATGTGTTGTTGAACAGGCGAGACGATGCCACCGAGCGCCTGTTAGAATTTGCCGAAACCGTAAAAGGGGCGGGCAAGAAAAAAGAAGTAGACGATACGTGGCGGCAAGGAACTGTGGAAGAGCGGCTCACCCATTCGTTGGTGAAAGGCATCATCGATTTCATTGATGCCGATACAGAGGAAGCACGGCAGAAATACGGCCGCCCATTGCATGTAATTGAAGGCCCACTGATGGCTGGAATGAATGTGGTGGGCGACTTGTTTGGTGCAGGCAAAATGTTTTTGCCACAAGTAGTGAAGAGTGCCCGCGTGATGAAGAAATCCGTTTCGTATTTAACTCCATTTTTAGAAGAAGAGAAAAAGAAGAGTGGCGAAGTGGGCAAGCAGGCTGCAAAGATATTGATGGCTACCGTGAAAGGCGATGTGCACGACATCGGTAAGAATATTGTTGGCGTGGTATTAGCGTGTAACAATTACGATGTAGTAGATATGGGCGTAATGGTGCCAGCAGAAAAAATCATACAAAAAGCGAAGGAGGAAAAAGTAGATATTATTGGCTTGAGCGGTTTGATCACGCCATCGTTAGATGAAATGGTGCATGTTGCCAAAGAAATGCAGCACGAAAAAATGGATATGCCACTCCTGATTGGTGGAGCCACTACCTCACGCCTTCACACAGCAGTAAAGATTGACCCCGTGTATGATGGCCCTGTGGTGCACGTGTTGGATGCCAGCCGATCCGTACCAGTCGCCAGCGAACTAATCAATCCAAAATCGAGAGACCCTTTTAAGGCGAAGATCAAGCAAGAGTATATCGATCTGCGCAAAGACCACGAGGGAAAGCAGCAGTTGAAAAATTATATTTCCCTTGCCGAAGCTCGAAAGAACAAAGTAAAGATTGATTGGGGTGCCACCCAGATTACGAAGCCCTCCTTTGTGGGGAAACGTACGTTGCTTAATTATCCCTTAGAGGAAATTGCGCAGTATATCGATTGGACTCCGTTCTTTCAAACTTGGATGCTGTACGGCCGATACCCTGACATTTTTAAAGACGAAAAAGTAGGGACAGAAGCCAAAAAGTTATTTGATGATGCGCAAGTAATGTTGCAACGGATTATTGCCGGACGCAAGTTAACAGCCCATGCCGTGCTGGCGTTTTATCCGGCTAACAGCACAGGCACAGATGACGTGGTGTTGTACCAAAAAGATGAGATTACTGAGTCGACAACGTTGCATTTTCTTCGTCAACAAAACAAAAAAGCAAAGGACTTACCCAATTTCTGCTTGTCTGATTTTGTGGTTCCTCAAAGTACTGGTAAAAAAGATTATATCGGGATGTTTGCCGTTACCGCAGGCGTGGGTTTAGAAAAGTTGGTGAATGAATACAAGGCAAACCAAGATGATTATTCAGAAATTATGGCAAAGGCACTGGCTGACCGCCTAGCAGAAGCTTTCGCGGAGTTGTTGCACGCCAAGGTGAGGAGGGAGTTTTGGGGTTATGCCAAAGATGAAAAACTGGAAAACACCGATTTAATTGACGAAAAGTATGAGGGCATTCGGCCGGCCCCAGGTTATCCGGCTTGCCCTGACCATACAGAAAAGAAAACCATTTTTGAACTGCTGGATGCTGAAAAAGAAGCAGGAATCAAACTGACAGAATCATTCGCCATGTATCCTGCCGCAGCAGTGAGCGGGTACTATTTTTCGCACCCTGATTCCAAGTACTTTGGGTTAGGTAAAATTGAGAAAGACCAAGTAAAGGACTATGCGCAACGCAAAGGGATGAGTTTGGAAGACACAGAGAGATGGTTAGCACCGAATTTAGCGTATAATTAATTCGATGATTCGGTAATTCGAGAATGAAATCACCAAATCATCACATCACCGAATTAGCAAATTAGAATCATGAAAGTAATAGACCACATAAAAAATGCCAACGGCAAAACATTATTCAGCATTGAAATATTACCTCCTTTAAAAGGGGAAAATATCCGTACGCTGTTTGATAACATAGATCCTTTAATGGAATTTAAGCCGCCTTTTATAGACGTTACCTACCACCGCGAAGAGTATGTTTTCAAAAAAAAGGAGAATGGCTTGCTCGAAAAGAGCACTACACGCAAACGACCTGGCACAGTAGGCATTTGTGCAGCCATTCAAAACCATTACAAAGTAGATACCGTGCCGCACATTATTTGCGGAGGATTTAGCAGAGAAGAAACTGAAAATGCGTTGATCGACCTACATTTTTTGGGGGTTGACAATGTGTTGGTATTGCAAGGCGATGCCATCAAAACCGAATCGAGGTTTGTGGCCGAGCCTGATGGGCATAGGTATGCCTCAGAGTTGCTGGAGCAAGTGAAAAAAATGAACGATGGGATGTACCTCGATGAGGACTTGGACAAGCCATCACCCACTAATTTTTGTATTGGTGTTGCTGGCTACCCTGAGAAACACTTTAATGCGCCCAACCTTAAGACAGATTTAAAGTACCTGAAACTGAAAGTAGATTTAGGCGCTGAGTATATTGTAACACAGATGTTTTTCAATAACCAAGCGTATTTCGATTTTGTAGATAAGTGCCGTGAAATAGGAATCAACATACCCATTATACCGGGAATAAAACCCATTACGGCCAAAGGCCAGCTTACAGTTCTGCCAAAGATTTTTAACATCGATATACCCGAGGAGCTAACAGATGCTATTCACGCGTGTAAAGATAATGCAGCTGCAAAACAAGTAGGCATTGAATGGTGTGTGGCGCAATCAAAGGAGTTGATGAAAAGGGGAGTACCCACATTGCACTAATATTCAATGGGAAAATCTGACCCGATTGATAAAATCGCAAAGGAGGTGTTTTAGGGCGACCAAAATGGTTATCAGTGATTCTTAAAACAGGT
>JBJTHA010000324.1:0-3310 GCA_046094265.1 Cytophagales bacterium | reverse complement strand
CCGTTTAATAGCTCAACAACTCTTCAATTTTACCCTTCAGCCTTCCTTTGGGTAAAAAATTGTTCTCTAAAGTTGGCGCAAATGGAATAGCGGTATCCAAACTCGCTTCGCGCATCACGGGGGCATCTAAATCTTGGAAGCAATATTCGCTGATCCAAGCAGCAATTTCTGCTCCGATACCACCGGTTAATGTATCTTCATGAAGCACTAAAACTCTTCCCGTCTTCTTCACAGTAGTTGCTACGGATTGTTTGTCCCACGGCAACAACGTGCGCAAGTCTAAAATATCTGCACTTACCTCGGACATGGCGGCCAACAATTCTTTTGCCCAATGCACCCCCATGCCATACGTTATGATGGATACATCGTTACCCTCGCTTACTAATTTTGCTTTGCCAACCTCTACGGTGTAGTAATCATCTGGTATTTCTTCCTTCACCGAGCGATATAATAGTTTGTGCTCAAAGTACAAGTAAGGATTAGGGTCTTCAAGCGCAGCACACAACAATCCTTTTGCATCGTATGGGTTAGAAGGGTAAACAATCTTCAATCCGGGCGTGTGAAAAAACCATGCTTCATTGCTCTGTGAGTGAAAAGGCCCGGCCGCTGTGCCTGCGCCCGTGGGCATACGCACCACCACATCAGCAGGCTGGCCCCAGCGCCAATGTATTTTTGCCAAGTTATTTACAATCTGATTAAAACCCTCGGTCACAAAATCAGCAAACTGCATCTCCACCACTGCTTTCATGCCTTTGATGGAAAGACCCAGCCCTGAACCAACAATAGCTGCTTCGCAAAGCGGAGTATTACGCACCCTGTCTTTACCAAATTTCTGCACAAAGCCTTCGGTGATTTTAAACACACCACCATACTCTGCAATATCTTGACCCATCAGCACTAAATTGTCATGTCGCTCCATGCTCTGGCGCAACCCATCGCTAATGGCATCGATAAATCGCTTTTCTGTTTTGTTTTCTGACTGCGGTGAAATAATAGTTTGTTCAAAAGGCGCATAAACGTCCGCCAACTCCGTTTCGGTGTTGGCTTCTGGATGTGTTTCTTCAAACGCCACCGCTAAACCATCTTCAATTTCTTTTTTGATTCTCTTTCGCGTGGCATCAATGGTTTTCTGATCAAGCACTTCCTCTTTGAGCAAATACTTTTCGTAGTTATCGAGCGGGTCTTTTTTCGCCCAGGTATCCATCAAGTCTTTGGGTACATATTTGGTGCCGCTGGCCTCTTCGTGGCCTCGCATGCGGAATGTGATGCACTCTAACAAAATGGGTCTAGGTTTTTTGCGGAGTGTTTCGGCTAGCGTCTTCACGGTATCATACACCTCCAATACATTGTTGCCATCTACCTGCACACCTTCAATTCCATAACCGATTGCTTTGTCAATAAATTGCTTGCACCGAAACTGCTCGCTGCTGGGTGTACTCAATCCGTACCCATTATTTTCCACCACAAAAATCACTGGCAAGTCCCATACTGCCGCAACATTTACGGCTTCGTGAAAATCGCCTTGACTGGTGCCACCATCGCCATTAAAAACCACAGTGACCTTGTTTTCTTTTTTTAGTTTGGTGGCCAGTGCAATTCCGTCTGCCACACCATTTTGTGGACCCAAGTGCGAGATCATGCCCACAATGTGGTGCTCGTTGGTGCCAAAGTGAAACGAGCGGTCACGTCCTTTGGTGTAGCCCATCATCGTGCCCTGCCACTGCGCAAACAATCTGTCAAACGGCATGTCACGACCAGTAAAGACACCCAAGTTGCGGTGCATGGGCAAAATATATTCGTCTTTCTCTAGCGCTGCGGTGATGCCTACGGATATCGCCTCTTGCCCGATGCCACTAAACCATTTGCTGATTTTGTTTTGACGAAGCAGGATGAGCATCTTCTCTTCGATCATGCGGGGCTTCAACAGCCGCTCGTGCAAATGAAGTAGAACTTCGTCAGAATATTTTTTGCGGGAAAAATTCATGCGACAACTTATAAGAGTCGCAAAGTTAATTGATTTCTAACCAAAACTAGTTGATGTCAAATCCTCAATACTTTAACGCGTCATCTCCAAGTCCGGCTTGCTCTCATCGGTCAATGCCACTTTACCGCGTTCGTTGCGCGTGATGCGAGAGTAAAGCGATAAATTCTTATCAAATAAAAATCGGAGGAAGAGTTTTGTCCATGATTGGTGTGCCTGCAAGGAAACATAATAAGGTGCCGCGGTTTTTTTCAATTGCGGAAGTTTATTCCAAGGCACACTGGGAAAGTCATGATGTTCGTTGTGATAACCCACATTAAACGCCAACGTGTTTAGAGGTCCATAGTAGCTGTACGTTTCTTGATTTTCATCAAGCGTCAAATAGTGTTCTTGTATCCATCGCGCGCCCAGCGGGTGCAAACCCACCGAAAAAAAGAAACTGATCAACATAAACACCAAAGCCTGCGGACCGAAGAAGTATACAATGGCGATATCAAATGCAACTTGCGCTACCCAGTTGGTAACAATCCATCCATCTACGGGTTTTATCTCGCGCAAGCGAAAGGTTCTAAACACTTGGAAGAACGGATACAGCAATAACCAAAACGCCTTGCCAATGGTTGAATTGTTAAACAACCGCGCTTCCCAAAAATCTGGCAGATCGGCATCCAACTCATGTACACCTTGAAATGAATGGTGCTTGATGTGATACCGTTCAAAAGAAATGGCAGATGGAAATACATGGGGCATATTGGCGACAATAGCTGCAATTCTATTTAACGCTTTGTTTTTAAATAGCAGGTGGTGCGAACATTCGTGAATCATCACAAATAGTGCGTGGTTGAAGAAAGCACCAACCAAGTAGGCAACCAACACCACCATCCACCAAGGGCTGTCTTTCAAAAAGTATCCCATCGCCACCATTCCACCAACCAACCCAAGTATCGCTACAAACGTCAACGGATTTTTGCCCATCAGTTGCTTCACTTCGGGATGTGCCTTGAGAATTTTAGCCGTTCTGATGCGGTGCGGTTCGGGGCTATTTGAAAAACGAAATTGGTTAACCATATGCTTTGCTTACAGAAGACAAAATTAGCGAATTGCATTGGATGTGCGACAAAGTTTGTTTGCAGAAACGATGACTTGTGTACTCTTGTTGAACCAACTGATAACAACAAACTAATTCATTAAACGCGCCACGATCATCCTGTTTTTTCCGTCCAAGTCTTGTATTATCTCAACCAAAAAACCAGCCTTTGAAAAAAGATTAACCGTGGGCTCAGCTACACCCTCGCTAAGAGCCGCTGCGGCTACAAACATCTTAAAAAC
>JBJTHA010000323.1:0-6056 GCA_046094265.1 Cytophagales bacterium | reverse complement strand
TTTATAACTAAATATTTAGTTTTACAACGTAATTAATAGTTAAATGAAAGAGTTGACCAAGGCAGAAGACCAAATCATGCAGGTACTTTGGAAGTTGAAAAAGGCATTTGTGAAAGATATTGTCGAGCAGTTGCCCGCACCCAAACCTGCCTACAACACCGTGTCTACCATTGTGCGGATTTTGGAAAAGAAGGGCTTTGTTGGATATACTGCTTATGGAAAGACGCACGAGTACTACCCGCTGATTGCGAAAGAGAAGTACACGCAATTCTATTTGAACAACTTAGTAAAAGGATATTTTGGAGGTTCTTTTCAAAACCTTGTTTCGTTTTTCGCATCAGAGAATAAAATAGCTGTGCAAGACATCGATTTGTTGATGAAAGAACTTCGGGAAATCAAAAACAAAAAGTGATGAGTCTTTTAAACTATATTTTAGAGTCGAGTTTGGCGCTGACGTTGCTGTGGGTTGCTTACCTATTGCTGTTGAAAAATCAAACTCAGTTTAGCGTGCGCAGATTCTTCTTGCTTGGAGCGGTAGCCGTTAGTTCATTTCTACCATTGATTCACTTACCTGCACCTAGCACAGGTAAACTAGTACCCTCTGCGGAGCAGGTTATACCAACAACATGGTTGCCAGAACTCGTGGTAGGCACCGCGCCTGAGAACTTGAAGACGGATTGGTGGGGTGGAGTGTGGATTGGCTATGCCACCATCGGTTTAGTGACACTAGCATTTTTTGTATTTCAAATACTTCGAATGGTCATATTCATACGTAAGTGTGAAAAATATAAGTGGCAACGGTGTTGGGTAACAGAATCAAAAGAACATAAACCAACATTTTCATTTTTCCATTTCATTTTTTTGGGGCAAGCCCATCAGCTCAGCCCAGATGACAAACGAGAAATTCTGCAACATGAAAGTATACACGTAAAGCGGCTACACTCGGTTGACATTGTACTGATTAGCCTTATCAAAATCATTTGGTGGTTTCACCCGGTGACTTACTTTATTCACCAAGAGTTGACGCGACTGCATGAGTTTGAGGCCGATGCAGAGTCGGTGAAGAATAAAGATGTAAGCGCCTATTGCGGGTTGTTGGCAAAAATGGCTTTGCAAGACGCTGGTTTTAGCTTAGGAAGCCGTTTCACTAATTCACTAATTATTAAACGTATCAACATGATGAAAACTTCAAAACAAAATCTCAAAAGCTGGAGGATTGCCGCCATGGCTTGCTTAGCGTTATCACTCATAACTTTTATCGGATGTCAAGACCAATTTACCTCTAAGGAAAACAAAATTGACGAATCGCATCTACCAGAAGATGCAGCTACTCAGTTGAGAAGGCTAAGGCTGATATCACCAGCAAGTAACTTTATCGCTCTAAAATTTAATAATGGGAGAGAAATGGATCAATATCAACGGCTTCACCCAAAGGCATATTATGCTTACGGAAAAGTCGGCAAAATCAACTACTCCATTATCGAACCAGACGGTGTTTTTGAGTCCATTCCAAAAAACGAAAACGAGGTATTTTCAGTGGTTGACGAGGTGGCCGTTCCCGTGCTGGGTATCAAGGGATTTTATGAGCAGCTATCCTACGCACTACAATATCCCGAGAATGCGCGAAAAAATGGTGTCGAGGGAAAGGTGTATATTGAATTTGTTGTTCAAACTAATGGAACGGTCACTGATGCTAAAGTAATCAGAGGCATTGACGATGAAATCGACACTGAAGCGCTGCGGGCTTTTTACCAACTAGGCATCAGCTGGTATCCCGGTATTCATCAAGGGCAAATCGTAAAAATGAAAATGGTTTTACCAATTGTTTTCTCGCTCAACAAAAATGCATCAGCAGTTTCACCTACTGTAGACACCGACTTTCTGAGCATAGAACCTTCCTTTGCTTACGACAGGAAAGTGAACAGCAATCAAAAGCACTTGATTGAAGGAATTGTTCAAGGAAACCAAGGTGTATTGCCTGGCGCCAAAGTCCAGATAAAGAATACAACTGAGGGTACCTACGCAGCTTCCGATGGAAAATTTTTCTTGGAGACCTCCGAAGAAAACGGAACACTCGTATTCAGTTTTCCGGGTTTTAGAACAACAGAAATACCTTTTAACAAATAATTATCTCACTACCTCTTCCAGTTTTTTCTCCAACGCAGCGCCTCTCAAATTTTTGGCAATAATTTTTCCGCTCTTGTCAAGCAATATTGAAAATGGAATTGCATTGATGTTGTAATCTTTGGCTGCTTGACTTTCAAAGTACTTTAAATCAGAAACGTGCGTCCAGGTGAGGCCATCTTCTGCAATTGCTTTTAGCCAATCTTCTTTGCTTCTATCCAATGAAACGCCAAATACTTCAAAACCCTTATCTTTAAATCGTTTATATGCTTTTACTACATTGGGATTTTCTCTTCGGCAGGGACCGCACCATTTTGCCCAAAAATCAATCAACACATATTTGCCGCGTAGCGAAGACAACTTCACAATCTCTCCACTGGGGTTGGCCAAGGAAATCTCAGGCGCAATTTGACCAACTGCAGTAACTTTGAGTTTCTCAACTTGATTACTCAATTCTTTGGTGTAACTGTAGGTCGGCCATTCTCTTTTAAACTTCTCGGCCGAAGAAATGAACAAATCAATATGCTTGTCTTTGTCAATCAGGTTGGGGTCTTGCAAAACATTGAACAAGCCCAACGAAACCGGCTGATCTTTTAGAAATGCGATCAACTTCAAGGTGTTGTTTTCCATCAATGTCATGGCTTGGCTTTGAAGTTCGGCAATACGTTTTTCATTTTTTGCCTGCACTGCCTGTTGAAACTCACTTTCAATTGCCTGCATGGCTGGGCCAGCCTGTGACTCTTGTGCCATCGCTTGCACGCGATTAATCAAATCGTGGTCGGGCGAACCTTTTATTTCCCAATAGCCTTGCTGATTACTGCCATCAACATTCAATTCAACATTGCTTTTGTTAAGCATGATGTTCAATCGCTGACGGTTGAAAAAATTAAACTGATAATAACCGGGTGTTGTTAGATTTAATTTTACCTCGTACGAATTATCAGGCTTTAATTTTATGTTTTGTGAAACTGATGTGCCGTCTTGCTTTAACTCTTGCACAGTTATGGGCTGCCCAGCTACTGGGTTGCTTACTTTGCCACGCACAGTAACCACCCACGCAATGGCATCAACTGCTTCCGCTTTTTTTTCTGGAGAACAGTTGGCAAGAAAGGAGAAGCAGAAGAACAACACAAAGACAATTCTCATATGTAATCAAATTTTAATTTTCGAAAGTTCGTCTGTCAAGAGTTGATTTGCAAGTTTAGGATCCGCTTTGCCTTTGGTGCGTTTCATCACTTCACCCATAAACATGGCAACAATTCCCTTCTTACCATTTTTATATTCCTCCACTTTCAGAGGAAATTCCTTGATGACCTCTTTTATCACCAGCAAGATCGCATCTGCGTTGCTATCTTGTATCAGGTTCAAACGCTGAGCTATGACCAAAGGTTCATCGCTACTTTTTAAGACCTCTGGAAAAACGGATTGTACAGCAACGGCAAAACTCACCTTGCCACTTTCCACTAAGTCAATCAGTTTGTGCAGCGAATCTGGCTGTAACCCAATTTGGTCAATTTCTTTCCCTACTTCGTTCAAGTATGATTTAACGGGACCCATCAACCAGTTGGATATGGATTTGAAACGATTTGTCAGTTGCGCAACACTTTCAAAGTAAAACGCCAGCTCCTTTGACTCGGTCAGTACGTGTGCATCATACTTCGGCAAACCGTATTCGGTCACAAACTTCTCGAACATCTGCTGCGGCAGGATGGGCATTTCGGCTTGTATCTTTCCCAGCCACTCTTCGGAAACAAAAAGAGGGCTCAAATCAGGGTCAGGAAAGTAGCGGTAATCGTTCAATTCTTCTTTGGTGCGCATGCCGTATGTTTTTCCGGTATCGGCATCGAACGTGCGAGTTTCCGAAACAATTTCTTCTTCTTTTTCCAACAGCACTATTTGCCTCTCGGCCTCGTGAATTACGGCACGTTGCACATTGCGCACCGAGTTCATGTTTTTGATTTCAACTTTCTTGCCAAGTGCGGTAGCCCCTTTCAATCGTACCGAAACATTGGCATCGCAACGCAGGGAACCTTCTTCCATGTTACCATCGCAAATACCCAAGTAACGTACCAGTTTTCTAATTTCGGCAAACACTGCACCCGCCTCTTCAGCCGTGTAAATGACTGGTTCAGTAACGATCTCGATGAGCGCAACTCCCGCACGGTTAAAATCCAGCAGTGTGTCAATTTCTTCTTCTAGGTGGATTGACTTGCCAGCGTCCTCTTCAATATGGATGCGGTTCAACTCGATCTTGCGTTCGTTGCCCACTTTTGTTTTGATGGTGATGTGCCCGCCCACGCAAATCGGAGTGCGGTCTTGTGTAAGCTGATATCCCTTGGGCAAATCTGGATAGAAATAATTTTTTCGATCGAATACCTGATGACGAGAAATTTTTGAGTGACAAGCCAAGCCCATCTTAATGGCCTGTTCAACAACAACCTTGTTCAATTTAGGTAACGTGCCCGGGTGCGCCAAGGTGATAACGCCCACGTGTGTGTTGGCCTCGCCACCAAAAGTAGCCGCATCGGAATTGTAGATTTTGGTTTGGGTGAGAAGTTGAGCATGGATCTCTAGGCCTATAACAACTTCGTATTTCTGTTGTATCGCCTCCATTAATCAGCAGTAATCAAAGTCTTTGCTTTCTCCACTACACCTTCCAAGCCAGTTAGCTTCTTTCCTCCTGCCGTGGCATAAAAAGGCTGACCTCCCCCACCGCCTTCAATCTCCTTTGCCAACTCTTTTACCATATTACCCGCGTGGAATTTTTTTGAGGCATCTACTTTTTCGCCCAACATTACTGCCACATTGGGTTTGCCATCGACTTCCGCTGCCAATACCATCACTAAATCATCAAATTGGTTGCGCAACGCGTAGGCAATATTTTTCAACGCATCTGTATCGGGCAAATTTACTTTCTCGTTAACGAGGGTAATGCCGTTTATCTTCACTGCTTTGCGAACAAGTTCTTGTTTTACTGCGTGTGCCCGCTCGGCATTCATTGCCTCAAGTTTTTTCTCCAATTGGTGTTTTTCTTCTAAAAGCGTTTGGATAGAAGAAGGTACATCTTTTGGATTTTTCAGGAGGGACTTTACCTCTGCCATAACAGCAAGGGATTGATTGAAATAATCCTGCGCCCCTTGTGAGGTTACCGCTTCAATTCTGCGCACACCTGCGGCCACGGAACTTTCGGAAATGATTTTTAAAATCCCGATGGAACCCGTAGATAGCACGTGCGTGCCACCACAAAGTTCTACAGAATAATGGGGGTCAAAGGTGATGACGCGAACAAACTCTCCATACTTTTCACCAAACAGTGCCATAGCACCCATTGACTTGGCTTTTTCGATTGGCACGTTGCGCTGCTCATTTAATGGAATGTTCTCCCTTATTTTCTCATTCACCAGATTTTCCACTTTTACAATCTCTTCATGCGTCATAGCAGCAAAGTGTGAAAAATCGAAACGAAGGATCTTATCATTTACCAACGAACCTTTTTGCTCCACATGCTTGCCCAATACATGGCGCAACGCAGCGTGCAACAAATGCGTGGCAGAGTGATTGCTCATGGAAAGTTTGCGCTGATGCGAATCAATAGCAGCGTTCACATTACCTTCTACATTAGCGGGTAATTTCTCCACCCAATGCACAATCAAATCATTCTCTTTTTTGGTGTCGATAACATGGATTTTTTCAGTACCCATTTCCAATACACCTGTATCGCCTACCTGACCTCCGCTCTCGGCATAGAAAGGTGTTTTGTCCAATACTAGCTGAAATAGCTCTTTGTTCTTTTGTTTCACTTTACGATAACGCAAAATTTTGGAGGATGCACTCCAATTATCATAGCCAATAAATTCGGGTTTTTCTCCCTCTGAAACCACTACCCAATCCCCTGTCTCTTTTGCTGCATCTGCTTTGGAGCGAGTTTTTTG
>JBJTHA010000322.1:0-2979 GCA_046094265.1 Cytophagales bacterium | reverse complement strand
CTTCAAAAATAGCAATTTACCCCGCCACCTCAAAACTCTTCACACTCGCTCTCTTCATGTAGTCCTAATAATCAAACGGCACATCGCCACCTTTAAGCAAGCAACCATTTGGAATAGTGGGGTAAATTTCTTCTAGGTCTTTCACCCCGCCCATCCTTCTCTATCTAAACTTCTATACTGAATGGCCTCGGCCAAGTGTTCAATCTTTATTTCGGAGGAACTCGCCAAGTCGGCAATAGTGCGAGACACTTTTAAGATACGGTCGTAGGCGCGCGCAGACAATCCTAATCGTTCCATCGCGGTTTTTAACAACGTGCGGCCCGCCTCGTTGATTTGGCAAATATCTTTTACCATGTTGCTAGGCATCATGGCATTGCAGTACACCTCATTTTGATTTTTAAAACGTTCGCTTTGCAGCTCTCTCGCTTTCACTACACGCTCACGAATCACTTCGCTTGTTTCGTTTTTGCGTTGTGTGGTCATTTGGTCAAAACTCACGGGCACAACTTCTACGTGCAAATCAATGCGGTCTAGCAATGGCCCACTGATTTTGCTCAAGTAGCGTTGCACCACACCCGGTGCGCATACGCATTCTTTTTCGGGGTGGTTGTAATATCCACAGGGGCAAGGGTTCATGCTGGCCACTAGCATAAAATTAGCTGGGTAATCAATCGATACTTTCGCCCGCGAAATCGTTACACGTCTTTCTTCCATTGGTTGGCGCATCACTTCCAACACGGTGCGCTTAAATTCAGGAAGCTCATCCAAAAACAAAACGCCATTGTGTGCCAACGAAATTTCTCCGGGCTGTGGATTGCCACCTCCACCTACAAGGGCAACATCGGATATGGTGTGATGAGGTGATCGAAATGGCCGCGTGGTTAAAAGGGTTCCATCGGCACCTACTTTTCCAGCAACAGAATGTATTTTTGTTGTTTCGAGTGCCTCGTGCAACGTGAGAGGAGGCAGAATTGAAGGCAGTCTTTTCGCCAACATGGTTTTGCCCGCACCGGGCGGACCAATCATAATCGCGTTGTGCCCACCTGCGGCAGCAATCTCTAACGCACGTTTTATATTTTCCTGTCCTTGCACATCTTTAAAATCCGCTTCGTAGCTGTTCACTTTGCTTTGAAACACATCGCGCGTGTCAACCGCTACCGGCTCAACGGCCAGTTTACCCTCTACAAACTCAATGGCTTCGCGTAAATTTTCTACACCAATAACAGCTAGGTTATTAACGATGGCGGCCTCGCGTGCATTTTTTTTTGGGAGTATAAATCCTTTGAATTGTTCTTTGCGCGATTGTATCGAAATGGGCAAAACACCTTTGATGGGCCGCAGTTCTGCATCGAGCGACAGCTCGCCCATGATGACGTATTTTTCCAACACCTCGCTTGCCACTTGCCCTGATGCGGCAAGGATGCAAAGTGCGATGGGCAGATCATACGCGGACCCTTCTTTACGAACATCTGCAGGGGCGAGATTGACGACTACTTTGTTGCGGGGAAAAAAATACCCTAAACTTTTGATGGCAGATTCTATCCGGTGCTGACTTTCTTTGATGGCATTATCAGGCAGGCCTGTGAGGAAAAATTTTTGGCCTTGTGTTACGTCCACTTCCACCGTGATGGTCTTCGCATCTACCCCATGCACCGCGCTGCCAAATGTTTTTGATACCATGCGTTTAAATTACTACAAATAAACCCGGAATTGTCATTAGAAAGTAAAACTCAAGGGTGTAGAAAGAAAATTGACACTCATCCAACAGTCTGTAAACCATTCCCTTCGGTTCGTAGCCAACGATAGTTTAAGGATTCTTTCAAATGTATTGGCACCACACCACACGCTGGAAATGAACTGCTTGATGAGTTGCTCAGGTAAACTCCATCCATCAAGACAATTGTCGAAATCCATTTTCTCAAGCATTTTCTTCGATTTTATAGACCATACACGTTGTTAGAAAATCTGACCGAATTTAAGCACTCTTAATACAACTAAATGCGTTGATTCTCATATCTTTTTCATAAATTTTCCCTAATGGCCGCCAGTAGAACTTTTTCTAATGACAATTCCGGATTTATTGTAAGCATTGTTTCGTTTTGGGAGATTAACTTCAAAACTATGCTAGGAAAGCCAGCACTTGTGAAAGACATGGCTCAGATATTTTCAGTTGTGAATGAATATGAATTCACCGTTCTTCTCCTTGCCCAGCCACATATTGTCTTTCTTACCAATTTGCCATTGTATCTGCGAGACCCATTTGATCGAATATTGATTACGCAAGCGTTGGAAGAAGACCTAATCATCATCACTAAAGACAGAGAATTTTCACGCTAGCCTATGAAAACCCTTAGGAACTGATATGCTTTTTCACATTGCCACCCAACCAGATTGGTCCGCGCATTTAGCTAACGATGTTTACGTACCTCAAGGCTTTACCTCGGAAGGATTTATCCATCTCTCTACGGAAGCGCAGGTGCCTGGCGTGCTGCAGCGCTACTACCAAGGCCGAACGGATTTGTTGCTCTTGACCATTGACGAAACAAAGCTTACCAGCCCACTGAAGTATGAACCAAGCACTGGCGCAGAGTTGTACCCGCACCTTTATGGCGCTTTGAACAAATCTGCCATTGTCAAAATCGAAACAATCGAGAAAGTTAAATAACTTTTTTTCTCTTTAGCTTCTTGATTAACTGCCAGTATTCTTTGCCGTAGTCCACCAAAATTTCTTCGCTTTTTTTGATTGCGCGTGTCGCTTCTATGTAGCAGCGGTCTACCTCACTCACATATTCTGCATTATTGCGAAGGTCTGGTACTTTTGACAACCCCTTGGCATCGTTGGCATAACGGCCCAGTGTATGTTTTGCCGGCAACGCATCTATCACTGCATTTCGCGTGATGTACATCAGGTAGCCGTTAACTCCATCGAGGTGTTTGACGTCCTTCCATTTGCGCAATTTGCCTTTGTATTCAATAATG
>JBJTHA010000321.1:0-2646 GCA_046094265.1 Cytophagales bacterium | reverse complement strand
GAACTGTCTAAAGGGGCATGCGTAGTCGCTAAGTGGAGGGAATAACCTTGGCGATGAATTAATGAAGGGCTTTCCGTCCTTTACTACTGCCGGAAATTCCAAATAAAAAGTTTGACCCGCGAAAAGAGTTGTATTTGGATTAATTACCTCGTCACTGAAAATATTATCAATTTGCCAGTTTCGGCAACAACGTTGCCATGACACATAATAGCCGTCTGGATCGTTGTACGCCTCGCTGGCGAGGGTAATGTTAGCAGAATAAAACAGTCGGTTTGTTTGAAGCGATGTGTTGGCGCATCCTGGTTGTGAGTAAGGTACGTCAACATCGGAGAGTAGTGGCAAAACATGCGAAGCCATAATCGTGTTGTCCTTTTTACGAAAAATAGTTGCTAAGATACTTTGGTCCTTGGCACCTGGTGTTCCGTTGATTTTATCAAAATACAATATCACACTTAATCGATAGGTACTGCCGCTGATATGCACCAATTCAAACTCGCCACCCACAATGTGTGAGGCCATTACCGGAAATGAGATCAACAGCAAAAGCGTGAAAAAGAGTTTTTTCATAGTGAAACTGAATGGAAAGGTAGCTAATATTTCTTCGTTTGGAAAGTCAACTTTATCGTAATTTCGCAACCTGTGAAAAAAGGCGACCGACTCACCAATATCATCATCGAAACAATGGCAGCCGAGGGCAAATGCATAGCCCGTATTGATGGTAAAGTAGCTTTTATAGACGGTGGCGCACCGGGCGATGTGGTGGACATTGAACTCACCAAAATCAAGAGCAATTTTTTAGAGGCACGCGTTGCTACCATTCACCAATTTTCTGAACATCGAGCGGAGCCTTTTTGCGAACACTTTGGCTTGTGCGGTGGCTGTGTGTGGCAGCACATTCAATATGCTGAACAACTCAAGTATAAGCAACAGCAAGTGGTGGACAACTTAGAACGGATTGGTGGGCTACAGCTTCCACCTATTCAACCTATTGTGCCATCGACTCGTACCCAATACTACCGAAACAAACTTGACTATACATTTACTGCCAGCCGATGGCTGACGAAAGATGAACTGAGCCTGGCTATTGAAAATAAAACGTACGAGGTGGGTTTGGGGTATCATATTCCAAAGATGTATGATCGGGTTTTTGATGTAAAGCAATGTCATTTGCAGCCCGATCCATCAAATGCCATTCGCGTGCTAGTACGGCAAGTGGCAATGGAGAATGGTATCCCCTTCTTCGACCTCCGAAAACAGATTGGCTTTTTACGGACACTTACCATTCGCAGCACGCTGGCAGGTGAGGTAATGGTTATTTTACAAGTGACCTATGATAAAATGGAATGGACCGAAAAGATTCTTTCAGCCGTTGCAGAGAGATTTCCGCAAGCCACCAGCATCAACTACATAATCAATGGCAAGCGCAACGACACATTTGCAGATTTGGATATCATTTGCTGGAGAGGAAATCCGTACATCACTGAAAAAATGCAATTACCCAATGGCGATGGAGAACTGCAATTTAGGGTGGGGCCCAAGTCTTTTTACCAAACCAACCCATCGCAGGCGTTTAAACTTTACAAAATTGCTTGGAAGATGTCAGCGCTTACCGGCAACGAGTTAGTGTATGATTTGTACACTGGCACGGGCACTATTGCCAACTTTGTGGCACGCGATAGTGCCAAAGTGGTTGGACTTGAATATGTGACTGCAGCCATTGAAGACGCCAGAGTCAACTCGCAAATCAACCAAATTGACAACACAGTTTTTTTTGCTGGCGACATCAAAGATCTATTAAAGGACTCGTTTCTTCATAAGAATGGCAAGCCCGATGTGGTAATCACCGATCCGCCACGTGCAGGCATGCACGAGGATGTAACGAAGATGCTGCTGCAAGTGGCCCCCAACCGGATTGTGTACGTAAGCTGTAACCCCGCCACTCAAGCACGGGATTTGAAAATTCTGGATGAAAAGTATTCGATTACAAAGATACAGGCCGTTGATATGTTTCCTCATACCATTCACGTAGAAAATGTAGTGCGGCTAGATTTGCGGTAAACGTATTTGTCGAACATTAGCACTTTAACAATGGGCGCAATTTGAATCGTGCACTCCCGTCACATGTGTGGTAGTCTTGCACATAACAATCAAAAACGGAAATTCAGAAACTTATTTTTTCAAAGATTTTGTAACTACTTGCGGTACTTGTTGCTAATCGAAAAAACGAAAGCCAAGGCACTTGTTGACGATCATAAGTTGGCCTTATCTTTAATTTTTGTATTCATACCTCGCAATAAAGTGAGGTATTCATTTTAATCAATCCTTCCGATTTAGGCCTGTCTGCAAATAACCCGTGGGCACCAAGTCTTCCTCGGCAATCAGCAGTTTCTCCTTCATCTCCCAACATAGGGTCTTCAGTTCTTGGCTCGTGTAAGCACCATGCCTGTCAATAGATTCAATCTCAACGAAACAATCTCCGTCCAGTCGGTCGAGGTGGATTTTGTGGGTACCAAGCAAATAAATAGTGCGCTCTTTTTTTACTTGGCCGAGTACAGCAAATTGGCTGTGCAGTGCTGCTACTTCTTCGGGCGAGGGGTTCAAGTCGTAGCGGAACACCAATGTTCTCTCAAGGCCATTTTCCTGCAC
>JBJTHA010000320.1:0-3002 GCA_046094265.1 Cytophagales bacterium | reverse complement strand
TTTCAATGATGACGGTGATGATATGACACCGATGATGACAGCGACTGTGCCGACCATGTTGATGCTGCCAATGCCGAAGTTGCCGATGAGCCCTACGACGAGAACTGCGGTGCTGCGAATGCGGACGATTACGAGGACGTTGGCGATGGTGCCACCGACTTTGGCGTGGAAGGTGGTAATACAACCTTGCCTCATGAACAGGTGCTGGAACGATTGCTACCCCCCTACCGCGCTGCGGTGGAAGCCGGAGTAGGTTCGGTAATGGCTTCGTTCAACAGTATAAATGGCATTCCCATGCACGCCCACCGCATGCTGATCACCGAAGTTTTGAAAGGTCAGTTAAAGTTTGATGGCATTGTTGTTTCCGATTGGAAAGCCTACTCCCGGTTTGGCGGGCCTGATATCATCAATGCAGGGGTAGACGTGGTGATGGCCGTAGAAGGTGACTTTAACCTGTATGTAGAAGGTGTACGAGAGGCTGTACTAAATGGCGTGATTCCGCAAGCGCGCATTAACGATGCTGTGCGCAGAGTGCTGCGGCAAAAATTCAGAATTGGCTTGTTTGACAATCCATTCCCCGACCTGACCCTTATTCCGAAAATTGGTATACCTGCACATCGTGAAGTGGCGCGTCAAGCCGTGCGCGAGTCGTTAGTGCTGCTTAAAAATGAAAATCACATTTTGCCGATTAAGAAAGACGCGCAGATAGCGGTAGTGGGTGAGTTTGCCGACAACTCGGGCCTGCAATCGGGCGGGTGGACCATCAACTGGCAGGGAACGACCGAAAGCTATGCGGGTGCTACCACCATTCTCGAAGGCATCCGGAAGAAAGCTGTAAACAAAGTGATTTACGACAAAGATGGAAATGGAACCAGTGAAGGCGTAGATGTCGCTGTTATTGTAGTAGGTGAAACACCTTACGCGGAGTTTATGGGCGACATTGGTGGCCCTATGAACAAATACCAACTCACGCTCACGGAAGATCATCAGAAATTAATTGACACCTATGCAGCAAAGGGAATCCAAACGGTAGTCGTTTTGATTTCCGGGCGACCTTTGGTGGTCACAAAACAAATTGAACAAGCCCACGCATTTGTGGCAGCCTGGTTTCCCGGCTCAGAAGGCGATGGCATTGCCGAGGTGTTGTTTGGTGAGCATGATTTCAAAGGCAGGCTTCCTCATTCGTGGCCAGCATCTGAAGATGACTACCAAGGGAAGTATGGCCCTAATTTTTGGGATGCTACCGCGAAGCCGCTTTTCCCATTCGGCTTTGGGTTGGATTATAAAAACCAGCAGCACAATAAGTAATGAAACAACATGCACACAGAATTGCGACTTGTTTACTTTGGGCACTCATCGTAGCCAGTGCATGTGGGCAAAACATCCGACAAGGGCAAAAAACAAAAACTAAAAAAGACGTGACGGCAAAAGACATTTTAGGAAACCCGAAATACCCCGCCATTTGCTACGAAGGCTACCGCGCCAAGTCGCGGGACATTCAGCCAACGGTGGCAGAGCTAAAAGAAGATCTCACGATTCTTTCAGCAATGGGCATCCGCATTGTGAGAACCTATAACGTACAACTGCCCCATGCCAGCAATTTACTCAAGGCCATTTACGAATTGAAACAAGCAGACACTAGGTTTGAGATGTATGTAATGCTGGGCGCATGGATTGATTGCAAAAATGCGTGGACCCATCAACCGCCTGACCACGATGTGGAGAGCGATCAGAACGAGGGCGAGATTGCCCGGGCCGTGGCACTTGCCAATCAGTACCCGGACATTGTGAAGATACTGGCCGTAGGTAATGAAGCGATGGTTAAGTGGGCCGCGAGTTATTACGTGCAGCCCGCTGTAATTTTAAAATGGGTGAACCACGTGCAAGCGTTAAAAGCAGCCGGCAAACTTCCAAAAGAGCTGTGGGTCACTTGCTCAGACGACTTTGCATCGTGGGGTGGCGGAGACGTCAGCTACCACACCAAAGACCTTGAGCAACTGATTAAGGCCGTGGACTACATCTCCATGCATACCTATCCGTATCACAATACGCACTACAACCCTGATTTTTGGCGAGTGCCAGCGGAAGAATCAAACCTTGACGAAGTTGTGAAAGCAGAGCGCGCGGTTCTACGTGCACAAAAGTTCGCGGAAGCACAGCACACCGCGGTGACCAACTATGTGAACTCGCTAGGCATTAACAAACCCATTCACATTGGCGAAACCGGATGGGCCTCTAGTTCAGATGGATTTTACGGCCGCGAAGGTTCACGCGCCACAGATGAGTACAAGCAGGGTCTTTACTACCAGCACATGCGCAACTGGACGAATCAAGCCGGCATCTCGTGTTTCTTCTTCGAAGCATTTGATGAACAATGGAAAGACGCAGCCAACCCGAATGGCTCCGAAAACCATTTCGGATTATTTGAAATTTATGGCCGTGCCAAGTACGCACTCTGGAACTTGGTTGACCAAAACACATTTACAGAATTGACACGTGGAGGAAAGCGTATTGAGAAGAGCTACAACGGTGACAAAGAAAAGCTGTTGCGGGATGTGAGCGCACCTCCGAATAGATGACAACCAATTAACCTTAACCCAGCTAAACCAATCTACTATGTCAACAACTACCACAAGCGTTCCGATGGGTCAAAAAATTGCCTTTGGCATTGGCATGTTGGCCAATCAAATGTTTCCGGCCGTATTGGGTATTTTCATGGTTGTATTGGTTCAAGACTTAGGCTTTCCGGGTTGGATGTGGGGAACGATCTATTTCTTTCCTCGGATTTTTGATGCGTTCACTGACCCCATCATGGGCTTCATTTCTGATTACACCAAATCAAAATGGGGCAGGCGGAGACAATACGTATTCTGGGGATCCATCCTTATGGGAATCTCCTTCATCTTAATGTGGCAATTGTATAGAAGTAATGGTGTTGAGTACAACTTTATATACTTCATGGTTTGGTCATTCATCTTCTACCTGGGTATCACTCTCTTTAG
>JBJTHA010000319.1:0-8818 GCA_046094265.1 Cytophagales bacterium | reverse complement strand
TTCGGTCGGTCACAATCGCCACAGCTCAACAGTTGCACTAGTAATATCCAAAAGAATACCTTGTTTTTCATCACGCGTCTTAGACCCAACAACTAGCACAAAGGTTGTATTCATTACCTTTGCGGTCGAAATGCAATTTTATCTATACAAGACGGACCCTCACTCAAAAGCCCGCACTGGCAAACTCATCACCGACCACGGAGAAATTCCTACTCCCATCTTTATGCCGGTGGGAACGGCCGGGTCAGTGAAGGCAGTTCACCAACGCGAACTAAAAGAAGACATCGATGCGAAAATCATTCTAGGCAATACTTACCATCTGTACTTAAGGCCGGGTTTAGATGTTTTGGAAAAGGCGGGAGGCCTGCACAAGTTTAACGGGTGGGATCGCCCCATCCTTACTGATAGTGGAGGGTACCAAGTTTACTCACTAGGCGCCAACAGAAAAATCACAGAAGAAGGTGTCATCTTCAAATCGCACATTGATGGGTCGAAACACTCATTTACACCAGAAGGTGTGATGGACATTGAGCGCACGATTGGGGCAGATATCATTATGGCTTTTGATGAATGTACACCCTACCCCTGCGAATATGAGTACGCCAGAAAGTCGATGCACCTTACCCATCGTTGGCTTAAAAGGTGCGTAGATCGTGTAAACAGTACGGAGTGCAAATACGGATACGCGCAGGCCTTGTTTCCGATCGTCCAGGGCAGTGTCTACAAAGACCTACGGCAGCAGTCAGCTGAGTTTATTGCCAACCAACAGCAAATGGGTAACGCCATCGGGGGGCTTTCGGTGGGCGAACCGCACGAAATGATGTACGAGATGACCGACTTAGTCTGCAATATTTTACCCGCTGACAAACCGCGTTATCTAATGGGTGTGGGCACGCCCGAAAACATTTTAGAATGTATTGCACTTGGCATTGATATGTTCGATTGTGTGATGCCGACCCGCAATGCACGCAATGGTATGTTGTTTACAAGCGAGGGCATCATCAATATTCGCAACGAGAAATGGAAAGGCGACTTGACTCCCATTGACCCAAGCATTGGTAGCTATGCCAGTTCTTTTTATTCAAAAGCATATTTACGGCACCTTATCATATCTAAAGAAATTTTAGGCGCGCAAATTGCTTCTATCCATAACTTGAGCTTTTATCTTTGGTTGGTTCGCGAGGCACGGCAAAAGATTGAAGAGGGTACGTTTACGGAATGGAAAAATAAAATGGTTAAAATTGTAACTACTAGATGCTAGTCGATAGTCAATGTCCATGGCTGTTTCTACTATGGACTATTGACCGAATAGCTATGGACTAAAGCATGACAATACTCGACCGCTATATCCTCAAAAAAATCCTCTCCACATTCTTTTTTGTGGTGCTGATGTTTGAGGCTATTATTTGCGTGATTGATGTAACCGAGAAAATAGACAAATTTGTTCAGTTCAAACTCACCAGCGAAGCGATCCTTGCCTATTACCTTGACTTCACCGTGTGGATAGCCGGTTTCCTGTCGCCCATCACCATCTTTATTGCTGTGATTTTTGTGACCTCCCGACTAGCGACACGAACAGAAATCATCGCTATCCTAAGCAGCGGTGCCAGCTTCCGCAGGTTTCTCCGTCCTTATTTTTACGCTGCCACCATTTTGGCGATCATGAGTTTCTTTTTGAATGGCTGGATTATTCCCAAGTCTAACAACGACCGACTGGTGTTTGAAATGACTTATTTCCAAAACAAGTACTACTACGACAAGCGCAATGTACACATGCAGGTAGCGCCAAACGTTTATCTGTTTATCCAGAACTACAACAACCAGTCGAACACCGGCTATCAATTTTCGCTTGAACGTTTCGACAAAGATCGGCTGATTGAAAAACTTTCGGCTGAAAACATTCAATGGGACTCCACTAAAAACAAATGGACTTTGCGTATGTGGAAGCGCAAGCAAGTTGACGATTTGTTTCAGGTAAAACGCGACCGAAAATTTTACGTAACCGAAAAGGGCGACAACTTAGACACCACTTTGGTAATATTACCGAAGGACTTTCAGAACGACAACAAGATGTATGCCGGCATGACCATCAATGAACTTACGGAGAAAATTGAAACCCTCCGCTTTAGGGGTTCTACAGGTGTCGAAGCGTATGAGGTTGAAAGGCACATCCGTTACTCATCTCCATTTTACATCTACGTGTTGATATTTATGGGCGCCATTGTAGCGGCACGCAAAAGCCGTGGTGGTACCGGATTTCAAATTGCACTAGGATTCTTGCTTGCTTTTGTATTCATCTTGTTCTTTACAATCACCAGTACCTTCGCCCAAACAGGCGCGATGTCACCATTGCTAGCCGCATGGCTACCGAATATCATCTTCGGGTTTATTGCGTTTTTGATGTATAAGTATGTACCGAGATAAATCAAAATTTCAGATTTCAGGTTGATATTTCATTTGTAACCGTTGATCGATAATGAAGCATCAAGCATCTGGCCAAGACTATCTTAAACTTCACTTCTTGGTTTTATTATGGGGCTTTACCGCGGTGCTCGGTAAGTTGGTGAGCATCCCTTCGGTAGAAATGGTTTTTTACCGAACACTGTTGGCCTCTTTGGGTATGGGTTTTTTGATTACCGCTGGCCGTGGCACGTTTCGGGTGGACACCTCTGATCTCATTAAAATACTTCTCACCGGTTTTGTGGTGGCTATTCATTGGCTTACTTTCTTTTCATCGGGGCGGGTGTCAAACCCTTCTACCAGCTTGGTGGGCTTTGCCACGTGTTCGTTTTGGGCGGCTATCATCGAGCCCATTGCCAAAAGAAAATCAATTCACTCGCTTGAAGTTACCTTGGGCCTGGTGGTGGTGGCCGGCTTGATCATCATTTTTTCATTCAATTTTCAATACGCGTGGGGGCTGTGCTTAGGAATCATTTCCGGACTAACAGCTGCAATCTTCAGCGTAATAAATTCAAAGTTGGTAGCGCGGGTGGACGCCCAAACCATTACTTTTTATGAAATGATGGGAGCTTGCTTATTCGTGACATTGACTTTTCCTTTTTATCAGCAATATGGAGCGAGCGATCAGATTTTACACTTGGCACCTACCCGCATGGATTGGATATACATCGCCATAATGGCCTGGGTGTGTTCTGTATATGCCTATTCATCTGCTATCAATCTTACCAAAAAGCTCTCAGTTTTTTTCATTCAACTGGCGTTAAACTTGGAGCCAATCTATGGCATCATCTTAGCCTTGATTATCTTTGGCCAGCAAGAGGTGATGGGGTGGAATTTTTATTTGGGTACGTTAGTAATAATGAGTGCGGTGGCTAGCTATCCTTTCTTGAAAAAATTACAAACCTGAGTTTGTGAAGTTATTTTCAAAAAACTGACCGAAAGATCACACGCATTTCACGAGATAAAGTTCCAAATGCATCTTTTTTAATAAAATGCAGTTTTATCTTTCTACCAATTGAATCTGGCGGCTCTTCACGATGTCGCAAGCCATAAAGATTGCTTGGCGCATGGACGAATCATCGGCCACATTTTTGCCTGCAATGTTGTAGGCTGTGCCATGATCGGGTGAGGTGCGCACCACCGGTAAACCAGCGGTAAAATTCACGCCATCATCAAAAGCTAAAGTCTTGAATGCTACCAGCCCTTGGTCGTGGTACATAGCCAGCACTGCATCATACTTCGCATGCTGACGCGAACCAAAAAATCCGTCAGCCGGAAAAGGTCCGAAAATCAATTTCCCTTTTGTTTTCAGATCACTAATTACTGGCTTAATAATACTATTTTCTTCGCTTCCCAGCAGTCCCTCATCGCCCGCGTGGGGATTTAAGCCAAGCACTGCAATTCGCGGCTTCTGTAGTTGGAAATCCTTCTTCAACGACATTTCCAACAAGCGGATTTTTAACTCCACCCGCTCTTTAGTGAGCTGAGTCGCAATATCTTTTACAGGGACGTGTTCCGTCACTAATCCTACTTTCAGGTTTTGGCCTACCATCAGCATTAGGCTTTCAGTGGCTTCAAATTCCTTGGTTAAGTATTCGGTGTGCCCCCGGTAAGGAAATTCTTCGCCATACATCGTATTCTTATCTATTGGCCCTGTAACGAAGCCGTCAATAAGCCCTTCCTTTACCTCTTCAACCACCTTCTTGAGCGAGAGCAACGCAGCCTTACCTCCGCTGCGCTGGGGCAGGCCAGGCGTAAGTTCGACCACATCGTCCCAACAATTTACTACATTAATTGACTTAGGAAAAAACTGGCCTTTTGTTTTCACCTGACTGTAATTGAACTCTTCCAGGTTCATCAGTTTGCGATAATAGGACAATACGCGAGTGGAGCCATATACCACCGGCACAATCATACCAGTAATGCGATGATCAGCCAGCGCTTTGATCACCACCTCGGGGCCAATGCCATTGAGGTCGCCCAAGGTAATGCCAATGCGAGGTTTGTCTGCAAGCATGTGAGTCATGGAATAAATGATTAAATTGATCGATGCAAGTTACAAGAACATTTAAGATTATAGATTTGTGCATTGAACTTCTCAATTAGAATTTCGAAGTTAGAGTTTGGACAGCAGTAACGAATCCAGAACAACCAATCAAACACATCCAATTTTAGATGGTTCGCCCAAAAAAATCCCTCGGTCAGCATTTTCTCAAAGACGAACACATTGCACAAAAGATTGTGGAGGGGTTAGTGCTGCCCAATAATCACACGCAG
Organism: Cytophagales bacterium; assembly: GCA_046094265.1. Taxonomy (GTDB): domain Bacteria; phylum Bacteroidota; class Bacteroidia; order Cytophagales; family Cyclobacteriaceae; genus ELB16-189. Next base: position 4,081 of record JBJTHA010000319.1, on the reverse strand, counting down.
GTAATTGAGGTAGGGCCGGGCACAGGTATCCTTACCAAATACCTGATGGCCAAGCCCAATATAGCCCTCACACTGTTCGAAATTGACCGAGAGTCGGTTACATATCTTCAAGAACATTTCCCTCCACTGACCAATAAAATCGTGGAAGGAGACTTTTTGGCGATTAGGTTAGAAAAAGTAGTGCCGGGTGAGTTTCATATTATCGGCAATTTTCCCTACAATATTTCTTCACAGATTTTCTTTAAAGTACTCGAGCATCGGCAACAAGCCAAACAGGTAGTGTGCATGTTGCAAAAAGAAGTAGCGGATCGTATTGCCGAGAAAGAAGGAAGCAAGACCTACGGTATACTCAGTGTATTGTTGCAGGCCTATTATACTATTGAATACCTATTTAAGGTGCCACCTGGTGTTTTTTTTCCACCACCCAAAGTGATGTCTGCGGTAATCAGATTAACACGCAACAGCCGCATAACGTTGGGTTGCGATGAAGCACTTTTTAAGAAAGTGGTGAAGCAATCTTTTCAAAACCGGAGAAAGATCTTGCGGAACGCACTCAAACCTCTAAATTTGAACACCACAATTCTGGCCTTGCCCTTAATGGACAAACGTGCTGAGCAGTTGTCGGTTGAACAGTTTATTTCACTCACCCAATTGATTGAGCAAGGGTAATGCAGTTTATTGAATTTGAGTTGACCACCGATTTTCGCGACCGATTTCAACGAGCGTTGGACGAACGTGATGCTAATTTCATTCGCGAAACCCTTGACAACGTTAACCCGGCCGATATTACAACCCTGCTGTACGAGTTCAATAGTGAAGAATCAAAGTACGTGCTGGATTTGCTCTCCATTGAAGTGCGATCTAAAATCATTAATGATTTGGACACAGACACGCGTAAAAAGTTTTTGTCCGTTTACGAACCCACCGAAATTGCTCAAATCGTTAACCAACTTGATTCGGATGACGCTGCTGATATTTTGAATGAACTGCCCATCAAAACCAGTGAAGAAATTATCTCTTTGTTAGACTCTGTGCTGCGATTGCAGGTAATCGATCTACTTCGGTACGATGCCAATGTAGCGGGCGGTTTGATGGCGAAAGAACTAATCAAAGCCCGCAACCATTGGACCGTGGTGCAGTGTGTAGAGGAAATTCGCAAGCAAGCTGAAAATGTTAGCAAGTTTTATGCGGTATATGTAGTAGACGATCATGACAAGTTATTAGGTCGCGTAGCATTGCAAAAACTGATACTCACGGATCCTAAAACAATCGTTCAAAACATCTACGATGATGATGTTGTAGCAGTAGAAACCTACATGGAAGATTTAGAGGTGGCCGAGATCATGAAGAAGTATGACATGGAATCTGTGCCGGTGGTAAATTCACAAGGTCAACTGGTAGGCCGAATCACCATTGATGACGTAGTGGATGTGATTACCGAACAAGCCGAAGAGGAGCGCCAAATAATGTCGGGTATCTCCGAAGATGTGGAAGAGGACGATACAGTTTGGAAAAACACCCGAGCGCGCTTGCCTTGGTTGCTGATTGGGATATTTGGCGGTATATTAAGTGCACGGTTCATGGGTTTTTTTGAACAAGAACTGGCTAAGGTAAACGCCATCGTATTTTTTGTTCCGCTTATCCAAGCTACTGGCGGCAACGTAGGTATACAATCTTCCAGTTTGGTCGTGCAGAGTTTGGTCAACCCGAGCTTTGTTGACGAAGGCTTATACAAGCGACTCAGTAAAGTATTCATTGTGGCGCTGCTAAATGGTCTTTTTCTATCGCTAATTGTGCTGGCGGCTACGCTGCTTCTGTTTGACAACCAGCGTCTGTCGTTTATTGTTGCTGTGGCGTTATTTGGTGTAGTGTTGTTTTCGTCCTTTGTTGGCACCATAACACCTTTGATTCTCAATCATTTGGGATTTAACCCAGCTCTTGCATCGGGGCCTTTCATTACCACCACCAGCGATTTACTAGGCCTAACCATCTATTTTTTTACTATCCACTTACTATTGTAAGTCTGCACAAGTGTACTATTTTTGATAGAACAGTTCTGTAAATGGCACGTGAAAGCCATTATATTTGTCACCCATCGGTGGAGGAGGGTAGTAGAAAATGTCAAAGACCAAAACCTTTAAAGAACGGTTCATCAAGAAGTTTGACGATGTAGTGGAAAAACCACTGCTCACCAGTTCTATTGTATTGGGAGTTGTTTTCGTGATTGTAATAAGCCTCAGTTTACCGTACTATATTGGAGATTTTAAAAGTTTTTGGGCGCAGATTTTAGCAGAAGCTCACGGCATGATCTTCGATATTGTCGTGATTGGTATCTTACTTTATTGGCTCAATCAAAATGGCGAAGTACGGCAACGCATCCGCACCTACAAAGATGAAATTGACGACTTCCGTTTGTGGGAATCGGAGGAGGCGGCATTCCGCACCGTGGGTAACATCAAAAGATTGAACCGCCACAAAATTCATGAAATCAATTTGGTGAATTGCCATTTGGCGCGTACCAACCTCAACTACGTAAATCTCAACAGTTCCAATCTCAACTCTACCAATTTGCAAAACTCATCGCTCATCGAAACAAACTTAGAGAATTCGCGCTTGAACCAAACCAATCTTGAAAATGCAAACCTTAACCAGGCAAACTTAAAGGGTGCCTACGCCAGCGGTGCTAACTTTAAAGACGCATTTCTGATCAAAGCGCAATTTGAGAATGCGTTTTTAATCAAAACAAGTTTTAAAAATGCTTTTTTGATGGAAGCCAATCTACAGAACAGTTACTTGATGGGCGCGGATTTTGAAAATGCCAGCTTATACAAAGCAGACTTTAGAGGTGCTAAGGGTGTTACCATAGATCAACTCTCGAAGGCAAAAACACTTTACCTGGCTAAGTTTGATGACGAGATAATAAACCAAATTAAAATCGCACTCCCTGAATTGGTGGGCAATTAAGGTTTTGGAATAGCAGTCAAAAATTTTACATTTGCAACAACAACGGCCAACCTGCTGGCCGTTGTTTGTTTTTTAGTAAATCAATTAAAATGATTATGGCAAAGCAAGTATCATACTATACAAAAGAAGGCTTGGAGAAGTTGACGCGTGAATTAAGTGAGCTGAAAACAAAAGGTAGAGCCGATATTGCCAAGCAGATTGCAGAAGCACGTGACAAAGGAGATTTGAGCGAGAATGCGGAGTATGATGCAGCGAAAGATGCGCAAGGACATTTGGAAGCAAAAATTGCCAAACTGGAAGAAATTGTAGGCAATGCGCGTTTGATTGATGAGACTAAAATTGATACTTCCACAGTTTCAATTTTATCTAAAGTCACCATAAAGAATAAAAAAAATGGGGCATCGGTCACTTATACATTGGTGGCAGAAGAAGAGGCCGACTTAAAAGCCGGAAAAATATCCACTCAATCGCCTATTGGAAAAGGATTGTTAGGAAAGAAGAAGGGCGACAGTGCTAAAATAAAAACACCAGCAGGCGAAATGGAGTTTGAAGTGCTGACCATAGAAGCATAAGCGATGCCGTCAATCTTTACCAAAATTATCAACCGCGAAATTCCTGCACATATTGTAGCTGAAGATAGGAAGCACATTGCGTTTTTGGACATTCATCCCTTGATGGTTGGTCATACGTTGGTCATACCTAAAAGAGAACAGGATTACTTGTTTGATTTAACCCGCGATGAGATTGCCGACTTGATGGTGTTCGCCCAACGTGTAGCTACCGCGATTAAAGCCGTTGTGCCATGCCAACGAATTGGCGTGAGTGTTATTGGCTTGGAGGTTCCACACGCACACGTGCACTTGGTGCCCATCAACAGTACGCAGGATATTAATTTTTCCAACCCTAAACTTAGTTTGATCGAAGAAGAGTTTTTAGACGTTGCTGAAAAAATAAAAGGCAACTTTAAGTAGCTTACTCAACGAGTTTAACACGGTGTGATTCTCCTGTAAGAAAACTTCATTCGTCCAGATCGAAAGCCTTCCATCATTTTCACAAAATGTATTTCATTAACTTTGTAACATGAATAGCAAAGAAATATTTTCAGTTACGCTCATCC
>JBJTHA010000318.1:0-16977 GCA_046094265.1 Cytophagales bacterium | reverse complement strand
AGTGGATAGAATGGCAATCCCTGTTTGCTTAGCCGCATCGTAGCCTTGTTCGGTGGTCAAATCTTTTCCCAACTTGCCGGTAATGTTACTGCCGTCTGCTTTAGTGGGTCCATGGCCCGCAAGGTATATCAAGTTGCCAGTGCGCACAGCCTTCACGTAATTCCCCATTGGTTTACCCGGTGCGTATAGTTCAACACCAACTTCTTTCAATTTCTTATCGAAATTCACTCGTTGCCCTAAACCTACGGTAGTAATAAGAAAAAGAACAGCGAATGCAACGGGTGTTTTCATAATTGCTTCTTTTTGGTGCAAACCAAAATTAGCCATTTGCATCAAACCAAAAAAAGAAACTGGATCAGATATCCTTGGTTAAACCCTTATTTTTTAAAATGCTTCCAACAAATTTGCGCTCGTTGTCGGAGTTAAAAATTCTAAACGGCAGATGGATTAGCTGTGCTTTGTTAACAAATAGCAAATAGTAGTCTTTGCCTACCTTGGCACGCTTAATCTGATCCCATTTCAATGGCATGCCCTCACGTGCGTTAATTTTCATTACCAATTGCTGACTGGTAATTTCATACGAGAATCGTTCAAACAGCATTTTGCTTTGTTCCAATTGCGTAACGCCAAAAAATTGAATCCACCAAAAAAGCAAGTACAGACCTGCGCCTAACACGGCTCCAATAAACCACCAAATGCTAGGCGCCAAAAAATAGCCGCTGCAAATGGCCAACACAATAAATGATACCCACCACTGCTGTCGTAACACGCTCGTCATGGCCATGCGGATGTACTCTTTTTTCTCAAGGCGGTAGTTACGGGTTTTTACAAGCATACAAAAAAGGTCTGTTATAACATGGAGTGCAAAAATAACAGGCAATTGGCAATCGGCAATGGCCTGTGGATACTCAAGTATCAAGCTGCCTTCAAGGGTTTGGATTTCAGGCTTAAATCCAAGCTTTTAACAGAATGAGTAAGGGCGCCAACTGAAATGTAGTCTACACCAGTTTCTGCAACGGCACGTAAAGTTGCTTCAGTGATGCCGCCACTTGCTTCGGTTTTATAGCGGCCATTGATAAGTTTTACCGCCTCGCGCAGTTCGTGCAGAGGAAAGTTGTCGAGCATTATTACATCTATCCCTCCCTTTAGTAGCACTTCTCGTACCTCTTGCATCGATCGTGTTTCCACCTCGATGTGAAGATTTTTGCCCAACTGTTGTACATAGTTATTGGCGCGCTGAATGGCGTTCCCAATATTGCCTGCCATGTCTACATGATTATCTTTTAACATGATCATGTCGTACAATGCAAACCGGTGGTTATGTCCGCCTCCGAGGGCTACCGCCCACTTCTCCATTAAACGAAAATTCGGAGTCGTTTTTCGAGTGTCCAACAATTTTGCGCGGGTTCCCTTCACCATTTGGACTAGCCGGTGGGTGTACGTTGCAATGCCACTCATTCGCTGCATACAGTTTAAAACCACCCGTTCGGCAGTTAAAATCGACTGAGCAGATCCCGTTACTTCAAATGCCAATTCGCCCTTTTTTACTCCTTCGCCATCTGATTTGAACAAAGCCAAATGAAGCTCCGGATCCAAGCGGTGGAAAATCTTTTCGGCCATGGCCACACCTGCTAAAATACCTTCATCTTTGACTAAAAGTCTGCCTTTGCCAACCACATCTGCCCCAACTGTAGCCATAGATGAGTGATCTCCTTCGCCTACATCTTCGTGCAGGGCAGCATCTATAAAGGCGTTAATCGCTGCTTCAGTAAGGTAAGGCAAGTACATCGTCTATCGCTTCTATTCCTTGATAAATGATATCTCGTGAACAAGAAACTGTTTGTCGTTTTCTCTAACACGTATCAGAACGCTGTAACTATCATTACCGCTTTGGTACTTGCCAATGGCGTATTTGAGGCCGTTGGGAGAGGAGCCCGTATGCAGTACATTGAAATCTGTGGCGGCATGTCTCTTGAAAAAATCGCGGAGCACAAATTCTGCCTGCGCTTTGCTGTAACTATTGATGTCGCCCTCAATGTTAATATCAACCGACTGGTTGAAATGCTTTACTATATCTTTTGCATTGTTGGCTTTGATCGACTCCCTCAGTGTATTAAAAAGCTCGCCCTGCCCAAACCCGCCCAGCGAGCAAAAGCCGAAAACAACAAGTAAGACGCCCTTTCTGAAACTCATAGTGTAAGGTAAGGCCAAAAGTATGCCATAATCGTGTGTCAAAAAAATGGCTCTAGGTGTTTTCTAAAATCCGTCATCTTCTTTTTTCTCCTCCTTCTTTTTGTCCTTCTTCTTGGCAACTGACGTTCCCCCGGCCAAATCGTAGGGAGCTTCTATCCCGTAGTAGTTCAATCTAAACCGATTCACGAACGAGAGTGTTTCGTCATCACTGCCCGGCACATACACCAACTCGCCAATTTTTGCCTTGGCGGCATTGGTTTTTTTGTTGATAATTTCGTTGAAGGCTTGGTTGGACGAGTGAACCATTAAACGGTTGTCTTCAAAACCAAAATAATACCAAGCTTCGGGCGATGCCTTAAAGAAAACATGAAACACTGGTGAGCCGTCTTCACTTTTTCTGATTTCCATAAAACCTTCAAAGGCACCATTGATATCGAAGCGATCGATATTGCTGATGCCTAATTGACCTTCGCTATAAAATGCTTTTTTATCTTGCGACCATTTAAGATTCACATTAGAAAACACGATTGGCTTGATCATTCCGGGCACGGTGCCCAACGAAACGTAACCTTGTTGCGCGCGCGTTTCATATTCTTTGGTAATGCGCTCGCCAACAATGTTTGCCATTTTGTAAAGCAATTCGGTTTGGTCGCCCAACCCTTCGCTTGCACCTTCATTTTTAATTACTTCTTGCAAGTTTAACGCCATTGTTTGATAGGCTACGGGAGGTATGCCTATGTCTGCCTGAATGAGAGAGTTCATTTTTATTTCGTTCGTCTCTAAACTGCCCGAGCCGATGGCCGAAGACGTAAGTGAAAAATTTCTTAAGCTTCCAAAAAATTTCACCGGCCCTTCAAAAACAACCTCTTGTTTATCTTCATTGTAGGCAAAAACCTTACCCTCCAGTTTTTCGCCAGCGGCTTTCTTGCGGTCTTCTATTTTAAAATGGCCGCTTTCTTTGTCGAAGAACAGTGAGCCACTGGGCAAAAAGAAGTCTTCATCGCCCTCATCCTTTTTTTTGGAGACGAAGGTAATGTACAAGCTGTTGTCTTGCGCAAAGTGCAACCCGGCCATAGCTTTTTCGCCATCTTCTGTTGTCGCATTGTCGAAATCTAAATAGATATCTTTCTCATCACCACTTTGGCGATAGGTAAGCCAGGTGTTATAGTTTTTGATCTTTTTTAAATCGAGTTTAACAAAACCGTTTAATTGTAATGCCGGCCGGGTACCATACATGGTCATATCTCCTTTGTAGAAAATGCGAGGAGCTACCAAAATTTTGTCAGAAGCGGCCACCTGTCCACTGGCCACTGTTTGCTGCGTAGTAGGTTCCTTTTTTTGTTTCTTGCCCTCGTGTGAAATGGGTTCGAGGTGGAAACCCGTCATTTTAATAGTAAACGTGTCATTCGCAGCATTGATGTATTTGTAATTTGCATAGCCAGTAAATTCCTTTCGAGATACAATATCTACTACACCGTTAGTTAAAAGGTGGTATCCGTTTAATGTGTCAATTACGATAGTAGTATTTTTGAGTTGTCCAATTTTTGCATTTTGTAAAATCAAAATTTCATTTTTATCGGGGGTGATTTTTGCATCGGCCACCACAATGTGCGGAATTCCACTTACCTTCAATTCTTGCTTCTGAAGGTCATACTCGGCTTTTTCAGCGTTAAAGTGTAATGAATCAAGTTCTTGGCGTGTAGTGTAGAAATATGAATTTTCCAGTGGTACATCTGCCGACTTTGTCATCACAATTTTTTGTGTAGCTAAATCCCACCGGGCATTGGGTATTGATGTAGTAAATTCGATGTACGGAAATTCAAAGGCTGCCACTCCTTTTACTTCGGGGCTGATGTTGACAAAATTTCGATCCAAATCAAATTTTAAATTGATATCCCTTCCGAACAGTGCCGGCTTGTCGGGGTTTCCGGTTTTCACTTCAAACCGAGCATGGCGGGCGCGAAAATCTCTGGAATTGAAGTTAAACTCACGTGAAGAAATAACTGAGCCGAGCGTTGTTAATTTTCCACTTCCAAACGTACCCGCTTTTGTTACCGTAACAATACCGTTTAAAGATGCTGTGTTATCATAAAATGCAAAAGGCTCTTTTAGATTTTTCATCCTAAACCGATCTTGTTTCGGAAACCATTTCATTTGGTAGTCGCTTACTTGCATTTTTGGAAATCGTACTGAGCCAATTTGTTTCTCACGAATAATAGCCTCGTTGCCTTTTGCCAATACAGAGTCCAAGTAAAAAACAAAATCGTTCGACTTTACTTCCGCTGCCATGTACTCAATTTTTCCGTTGGCGCGAATGCCCTCGTTATCTAATTTAATATTGCCTTGCAACGTTGCATCGGTTCGGAACAAACGATACCCACCTGAGGGTATCTGATGAGTAAGCCCCATGGATCCATTGCCAATGGTGTGGATTTTTTCTTTGAAATTTGGAAAGATACCGCTGGACACAAAGGTACCGTCAAAATTCATGGAGTTTGGGTTAGCATCGTCCAAACTATCTAAACTAAAGGTAGGCATCACAAAGAAAACAGATTTGTCGTAAGCACCATCTAGTATTTCCTGCCGATCAAAATAAATTACGCCTCCGCCTTCCGTAGCATTTAACCTTGGAAAATTTGGTTCTTTGTTGCGTCCCGATTTATTGTCGGGGCGGTTAATAAATAATTTACCGGATGTTTTATTAGCATTCGATTTTAAGCCGATGGAAGCAATGGCCGCTGAATCCGCCACCATCATCGAGTTGTTTACCCGCCTGCGCGAACCGTCTTTTTCGGTAATGTACAACCGAATTGAATCGATATGATTCAGGTCTACAAAAAAACCTTCGTAATTGAACACAAAATCTTTACCGCATATTTCAAAATTACCCGCGGTTATCGAACCATTAAATTTAATATCCCGATTTTGCAATAAGGTGATTTCAGCACTATCGGGTTTGATGACAACGTTCAGCGAGTCGCTCAGGTTAAACTCCTCTACCCCGTGCACAAGCATTTGCCGCTTTTTGAGCGAGATAATGGCATTGGCTACAGTATCGGCCAGCGATTGGATTTTCATGTTGTCATAGTCAGCCTTAAGTTTTTCTACATCCCACAAATGTATCGCTTTGTTTTTTACATGGATTTTGCCCGTGCGGCCATCGTATAAAATCATTCCTTTTTGTGCTAAAAAATCTGCCGCCATTTTCATTTGTTCTAATTTTCGGTTGCCGCTCACAAGCTCGTACACCGTAAAATCTTGCGTGTTCAGATTTTTGGCATACTGTGCTACCACCGCCAGCGGGTGAAAACTGAAGCCTTGCCCCCTTAGCTGTTGATAGTCATCTGGATTATAGAAATCATTCGATTCGATCACCAGCGGAGCTACCTTTCCGCTGCCTTTAATCATGAGCGCAACACTGTCGGTTTTCAAATTCCATTGGATAGCATCAGGATTCAGGTCTACTCCAAAAAAAGAGGAAGAAAACGGGGCTTTCCTCAATGGGGAATTATCTTTTGTTAAGACCATTTTTTCTTTTGCAAAATCGTAACGCACTTGCATGGAAGGGTGGGTGAGCGAATCGTGGCCATGGTAAATCACTACATGTGCACTGTTAGCCAAAATAACTGAATCGCGAAAGCCGAATGAAAGCGATTGGGCGCGAAACCGTTTATCGGATTCGCCCAATATTTCCAGTGTTGCAAGGTTATTATTAACAGAGGCACTGTTGACGTTGGAACCAACTAAGCCGAAGCCACCGGTGTACTTAATTCGATCACTTAGACCCAGCAGGTTAACGTTGTTTTCGTACGAGCGAAAGCGCGGGTAAATTGATGACTTCTTTGTTGTATGATTGATGCTATTAAAAACAAATTGACCCGGCACACGCCCCGGCAACTTGCCCACGTAAAGCAGTTTACCTTGCTCGGCTTTTAAGTAAGGCTTCGCGGTATTGAAGTAGTATTTATTAAATTCGTAATTGACAGAATCAGACGAGAGGCCCGCGGAACTCCAATCGAAGTTGCCACCATCGCCAACAAATAGTTTTGAAGTGAGCGAAAAAATACCTCGCGTATTTTTTAGCACGGCTGAGTCGTAAGGTGTGATAAATACCAGAGAAATAGACGAGAAATTGATCGCTGCGCCCAACACCTCGGGTTGAACAATGGGTTGCTGCCAACTAGGCAAAAAGGCCGAAGTTGTATCTATGGGTACCTCGATGGGCGGAGCGGCCTGTAGTGTATCGGTAGGAGTCACTTTTGGTTCCAAGTAAACAAACGCGTAGTTGTCGTTGGCTACCTTTAAACGAAATGATTTTTGAAAAGTCAGCGCATGGTTTTCAAAAAAGTCGCGCGATTGCTGCAAAAATACGTTTGCCAAATTGCTATTTTCTTTTGCCACAACTCTATCCACCACCGACAAAAACTCCGAAAACTTGGTCGGGTCAGTCTTTTCAGTGTTCAATGCAGCTACCAACGCCCCGTAGTAATTGGCAAATTGTGGGCGCAGTTTGTACCCCTTTTTCCTCATCAGCTTGGTTTGTCGCATGATGGTTGCCTGTTGGTCTGGCCGCAACGTTGCCCATAAAGTGCCAAATGCCTCGCCAACGGCCATTACCGGTTGCGACTTGGTGTTGTTGAGCAACACTCGGATGCTGTCGGCAAAACTTAGTTGATAGGTTTCTGTCGGAGCACCTTTCTGCGCGAAGGATGACCAACCCATTAAAATCAACAATATAGAGACCAGTTGCTTCCTCACTCTTGAACGAACCTGAAAATTCGGAAATAAAACGCAGAAGTTCTAATGCTATAGATTCTGATTTATTAGTGAGCGAAGCAGGTCGAATTCAAGCTAAAGAGCAGAGACTTCGGCCAACATCGGAAACTGCTTCCTCCACAACTCGTAATAGTAGTAAATGATACTGTATTTGGAGATCGCAGATATGATTGAATTGATGAGATTGACGGTAAACTCTTGTACTTTACCGATAAATAAAGTAGCACCTGTCTTCTGGTTTGTTAAGTCAATTTTGTCTAAACCCGGAATAATTCTTTTTTGATAATTATCTCCGAGAGGATGAAATTCACGGGCCCAAGCAAGAACCGCAAGTAGAATAATCGCAAATAGTGTTTTTGTAGACTGAGTCGTTGGCGTGGTCAAAGAAACAATTTTTTATTTTCAGTATGTCATGACAGGAAGCGAAAATATGAAATTTTTCCATACATCATTTTTGTTTCGTTTAACAGCCCTTGCATCAGAAGGATGTTTGCACAAAATCCCACTTTGTTGTGGTTGGACATATCATTAACTAACCCCCACCCACAAATTCGTTTCCACTTGCTGGCGTTGTGCTAAGTAATCTTGATAGGTGTCGCTAAAATTCATGCGGTGGGTGATGGCCTCACCATAATTGCCTTGTAGGGCAATCAAAAGCTCGCATGCTTCACGCACGGATTGTTCGCCACCCGGCTTGGCAGTCATATAATCCACCAAATAATTCTCTTTTAGATATTCGGTGAACATGGGGTTGTTGGCTCGGTGTGCGTTGATGCGCACGCCACACTTCGCGGCTACTGCCAAATCAAGCACATCATCAAATACAAAAGCAACCTCGCTTGCTTTTAATTGATGTGTTTGCAGAAAATGCTCAAACGATTTGATCTTGTTGGAGGCCTTGAAATATAGTGCGGTAAAATGTTCGCGCGTGGCTAAAAAGCGGGCGGCCTCATTTTCCTCACCGGTAATGATGGCAGTAATCGGAAGAGCATGGTTCTTCAGCCAATAACTGAAGCGCAACATGTTAGTGCCCATGGCATCGGGCTCGCTAAAGCCACTACCTTGTTGGTTGTGTTTGGTGCCATCGTTAAAAACACCATCCCAGTCAAAAACAAACGCCTTTACGGTTTGTAGTTTTTGTAAAATGGAGGCGGCTGAAGCGCAAAAAATGCCACCCGCTTTTTCAAACAATTTCTGTATAGAATTTTCCAAGGTTTTCAATTAGTTGATAGTAGGCAGATGACAGTTGACAAAGTATTTGACAAAATTAAAACCCCTTGGCTCTTTACAAAACCAAGGGGCTTATTTCAAACATTTTGTCAATTGCCTATTGATCTTAGTCTTTCAGATCTTGAATATCGAGCATACCCACGGGCTGGCCACCATCGGTCACCAAAATGGTATCTACTTTGGTCTTTTTGAACAGGTCGGCTGCCTCATTCAACAACGAATCGGCATCAATGGATACGGGTTCTTTGTATTGGAACTCACCAATTTTTTTGTTGAGCACATCGCGACCGTTCTCTTGCAATTTTCTTCTCAAGTCGCCATCGGTAAACACACCCAACACCTTATTGTCTTTGGTCACGGTAATGCTTCCAAAACCATATTCCGTCATTTTTACCAATGCTTCTGTCACGGTAGTATCAGCAGAAACTACGGGGTTTTTGCTGCTCAATACATCCTTCACGCGCACAGTCATCAGTTTGGTGTGTTCCACAAATTGTTGTGTGCCTAAGGCAGTAAGGTTATTATCGGTCAATGCCTTTAGCACCTTCCAAGGAGCTGTGATGGTGTGCACACCAATGTTGATGGCATTGCGAACGTGCTCTGCATGACGCACCGATGAGAACATCACTTTGGTGTCGTATCCATAATGATCAACTGCATCTACACATTGCGCAACCAAATCCAACGCATCGTGGCCTTGATCTTGCAGGCGCCCTACCAGCGGGCACACGTAAGTGGCGCCTGCATGCATCGCCATATAGGCTTGTTGCAACGTGTACACCAAGTGCACATTCACCAACAAACCTTCTTTGCGCAACAGATGGCAAGCTTTAACTCCCTCTAGAGATACAGGAATTTTGAATACAGTTTTCTTTGGATCCAAGCCCAAGTCTAATTGGCGTTTGGCCTCTTTCAAAACATCAGCTGCCGTATTGCCCAATGCTTCAATCTGCAGTACAGGCACAATCTTAGAAAGTTTTACAATCAAGCCATCAATGTCAGTTACACCTCCGCGGTGCATAAAGGTTGGTGTAGTTGTTAGCCCATTCAAAAAACCAAGTTGAAAGGCTTCTTCAATTTCTTTTAGATCAGCTGAGTCGAGGTATAATTCCATGTTGTAATTTGTTAAGAAATAGTTTGTATTGGGAGTTAATGAGTCACCATAGATTTAGGACGGTATTTCACCTCCACTTGGTGCAGTTCAATGAGTGGCTTTAAAAATTCTTCCAGTTGATTGATGTTAAGTTGGCTGGCAGCATCGCACAACGCTTTGTCTGGATCGGGGTGTGCTTCAATGAACAAGCCATCGACACCCGCAGCAATGCCCGCACGTGAAAGTACCGGCAAAAATTCTCTAGCACCACCCTTTGCATCGGCACTAGGTATGCCATACTTACGAATGGCATGTGTTACATCAAACACCACTGGATACCCCAGTTTGTTCATGTGGTAAAAACTGCGTGGGTCCACCACCAGATCGTTGTAACCAAACGTAAAGCCACGCTCTGTCAAGATGACTTGGTCATTGCCACTATCCACACATTTGCCTACAGGGTGCTTCATGTTATCAGGTGCTAGAAACTGGCCGTGCTTGATGTTGACTACGCGGTTGGTTTTTGCTGCTGCCACCATCAAGTCGGTTTGCATACACAGGTAAGCTGGAATTTGCAACACGTCTACCACTTCAGCGACAGGCGCTGCTTGGTTAGGATAATGGATATCTGTTAGAACTGGAAAACCAAATTGTTCTTTGATTTTTGCCAACAACTTTATGCCTTTGTCAAGACCTAGACCTGTGTAGTAGTTGAGACTGCTGCGATTGTCTTTTTGGAACGATGACTTATAAATAATCTTGATTTTGAGGCGCTCTCCAATATCTCTTAAGCGCTCGGCCACGTGCATCATGATCTCTTCTTCTTCAATTACGCAAGGACCAGAAATGAGGAACAACTCATCGGCTCCGCATTCAATATTGCCTACGCGTACTATTTTTTTGTCCATAACGGTCTGATTTTCAAAATTGACTGCAAAAATAGCAATAAATCGGGGTTCTTAAAGGCAGAAATTTTTATCGACCTACCGATAGATTTGGCTAAGCACCGTCTTACAATATTTGCTTCCTTTTTTTCGTTTTTAAAAACATCCTTATTGACCGTTACAATTTCATTAACTTCGCTGTTTACAGTACCTTTTTTTGTGTTGCTAAGCCGTCATCCGCTATATCGTACTCAATGGATATTCGCCATTGCCACCTTTATGCTGGTGGCATGTAACATTGATCAAAAAAGCGTTACCTCCAATTTTTTCCATAACACTACCGCGCATTACAATGGATTTTACTATGCCCGCGAAAAGGCACGTGAGGTTGAGAAGGCAATTCTAAAAACGTTGGATGACGACCCTACCCAAATACTGCGATTGTTTCCCGGGCTGGACACTGTGAAAGCCAAGGCGTATGTGAAAGATACGGATGAGATTATAAAAATGGCATCCATTTCTATCCAACGGCACCCCAACAGCAAATGGGTTGACGATAATTACATTCAGGTAGGTTTGGCGCGTTTGTTTTCAGCCGATTTTCAAAATGCTATCCTCACCTTCAAGTACGTAAACACGAAGAGTTCTTCACCTGACGTGCGCCATCTCGCGTTGGTTTATTTGCTCAGAACCTTCACTGAGATGGGCGATTTCGATAGGGGTGAAGAAGTTTTCAGATTTCTTGAAAAGGAAAAACTAAGTCGTGACAACGCCAAGCGTTTGTACCTGGAAAAAGCCTACCACTACCAGTTGAGGAATGATTATGACAACATGGTTCAGAATCTTTCTAAAGCCGACACCCTGCTCGCCAAGAGCGACCGTAAGGGCCGGATTTATTTTATCATCGGCCAGGTTTACCAAAAGTTGGGCTTCAATTCAGAGGCATACAATTTTTACCGAAAGTGCCTAGCCACTAACCCAGACTATGAAATTGATTTTTATGCTCGTCTCAACATGGCTCAAGTGGCAAAACTTGACGATAAGCGCGATGCAAAATTGGTTCGAAAGCAGTTTACGAAAATGCTGGGTGATGCCAAGAATGCCGAGTTTAGAGATAAGATATTTTATGAGTGGGGCGAGTTTGAACGCAAGCAAGGGTTGGTGATTGAGGCTATTGCACAATACACGCAAGCCGCACATGCCGGCAAAAGCAAACGCATACAAGGGCAGGCGTATTTGCGCACCGGTCAGTTGTATTTTGATACGCTGAAGAAATACAGCCTAGCTAAACTGTATTACGACAGCGCGGTGGGTGCGTTGCCCAAGGATTTCGAGAATTTAGACGCTATCAAAAAACGACAAGAACTGCTCGGGCAATTTGCCAAGTACATCGAGGCTATAACACTCAACGACAGTTTGCTTTATTTGGCATCGTTGGACACCGCGGTGGTTCGTAAGAAGCTTGACTCCGTTTTTGCTGCCCGCGATAAGAAAATAGCGGCAAGTAAAAAGAAGAAGAAACGGAACGATAATGGAGGTGGTGGCGGCAATAACACACCGTTTGTGGCTGGTCAATCTAGTGGCACGTCAGATTGGTATTTCGGCAATGCCGACTTAGTGGCCTCGGGGCAATCGGAGTTTCAGCGTGTATGGGGCAACATACCGTTAGAAGACAACTGGCGAAGGTCCAACAAAACGGCAGCAACTGATGCCACCGCAGCAGCCGCTGCCCAGCCGATTACTCAAACCGATACTGGCGAGAAAACCAATCGGAAAGACTTGGCGCCTGCAAAAGACGAAAAAGCAGCTGAAGTGGGTAAACTCATAGCACTACTTCCACGAACAGAGAAGCAACAGAAAGAGGCCCTCGCCAAAATTGAGGAAGGTTACTATAAGCTGGGCGATTTATACTATTTCAATTTAAATGAAAAGCGCAATGCCTACGACTCGTACAACAAGCTGTTGGAGCGCTTCCCATCTTCCGAATTCAAGCCCGAGGCTTTGTACAAACTGTTTTTGATTTTTAGGGAAACCGATCCCGCCAAGGCAGCCACCTATGCTCAAATGCTGAAAGACCAATTCCCCAATGCCACGGTCACCAAAATCATGCTCAACCCGAATTACTTACAGGAGACCAGCGTGGCGGCAGAAAAGCAGAAGTTGATTTACAAAGAAGCGTATGCCTACTTTCAACAGAACAATTTGCGCGCGGCACAAGAGCGGTTGGCCTTGGCGTACCGCGAAGGTGAAACAGGGTTCACACCTCAACTCGATCTTTTCAAAATATTGATTATTGGCAAAACGGAAGATGTGAGCAAATACCAATACGAGCTGGAAACATTTATCAAGAAATACCCGGCTGAACCTTCAAAAGCTTACGCAGAAGAATTGCTGGCTTCATCCAAAAACCTGTTCGCAAAATTAGAAAAGGCAAAAGGCATCCAATTCAGCAATGCCTTAAACGGGCCGCATTATTTTGTCACCATTCACAAAAGTGCCGACAAGATTACCAACGCGGTAGATGATGCGTTGGATAAGTTCGGCAACACGCAATGGAAAGATTTGAAATTGACCACCTCTAACCTGGCGCTTAATGATGAGAGCATTATCACCATGGTAGTTGAATTTCCAGATATGTAGGCAGCACACGGCTACTTCGACAAAGTTCTCTCTCAACTCACTAAGTCTAAACCGTTTTCCAACTATAAATTCTATAATTTTGTTATCACGAAAGAAAATTTCCAAACATTTTATAGAACCAAGGCATTAGATGAGTATTTAACTTTTTTTGATAGGAACTATCAAAAAGGCCTTTAACGCGAGTGATTATGAAACATACCATTGAAATAGAAGGGAACAGCAAGGCTGGCATGGGCTTGCTTTCGATAGCGAAGGAATTGGCCAAGCGAGATCGGGGAATATCTGTGAGTCAAGAGGACTTAGGTGACAAAAAGTTACTTGCAAAAATGCTGAAAGGGAAACGCCAAGGTATTTTAAGCAAGGAAGAAAAGTCGACTTTCATACAAGAGTTGAAAGAACTGGCGGCAAATGAAATTTGAAATTGGTAAGTCTTTTCAAAAGGATTTCAAAAAGCTGAGTAATAGAAGTTTAGCTCTGAGCATTTTAGCCGCAATAGATGTGGTTGCAAAAGCAGAAAGATTGTCGGACGTGCCTAACGTAAAGAAGTTATCCGGTTTTAAGAATGCTTACAGAATTCGGGTTGGAGGGTATCGAATTGGGTTCTTTTTAGAAAACAATACAGTTATCTTTCAGGCTTTTGGCAATCGTAAGGATATTTACAAAAGTTTTCCTTGATAAAGATGAGTGTTGTGCAGCAAAAACTCAAAACATTTCTATCCATCAAAAAGCCCTGGATTCCTAAAGCTATCAAATATAGCTCTTGGGCGTTTCTGTTTTTTGTATTGGGCTTCCCGCTCTATATCTGGACGGTTAAGATCGATTTGTTCGGGTTGTATGGTGGCATGCCCAGTTTGGCCGAAATTGAAAATCCTGACAATGACTTGTCGTCAGAGATCATCTCTGCTGATGGGGTTTCGTTGGGGCGATACTTTCGTTACAACCGTAGCCAGGTACATTACAATCAACTCTCGTCCGATTTGGTTAACACACTGTTGATTTCAGAAGACCATCGTTTTTATGATCATTCGGGTTTGGACCTGCCTGCCTTCTTACGTGTGATAAAAGGATTGATTACGTTTAGTCCCGCTGGAGGGGGCAGTACGCTCACACAACAGTTGGCAAAAAATCTTTATACAATGAATCCTGACAAAAGCCTTGACGGTTGGCTTGCTAGGCTTGGTAGATACCCGCGAAGGATTATTCAAAAAACCAAAGAATGGATTATCGCTATCAATATAGAGGAGAATTTTACCAAGGAAGAAATCATTGCTCTTTACTTAAACACATGCGATTTCAGCAGTGGCTCTTTTGGTATTAAAGTAGCCGCAGAAACGTATTTCAAAAAACAACCTGATAGCCTTAACCTACAAGAGTCGGCTGTGCTGGTGGGTATGCTGCAGGCTCCCACTAAGTTTAACCCTTATCGCAACCCAAATAATTCGTTGGGCAAAAGAAATGAAGTACTTGCCAAAGTTTACCGGCATGGTTATAAAATAAAAACACGCACCCAGTTTGACTCCATTAAAGCATTGCCCATTGAATTGAAATATTCTGTGCAAAATCAGAACGAAGGCTTGGCTACCTACTTTCGCACCGTATTGGGTAATTACTTATTAAAATATTGCAACGACCGCGGCATCGATTTGTACAACTCGGGTTTGAAAATCCATACCACCATTGATAGCCGTTTACAGAGATATGCTGAAGATGCAATGAACGAGCACATGAAAGTGCTTCAGAATTTATTTTACAACGAGTGGAAACGCAGAAAACGAAACCCTTGGGTGGATGAATATGGTGCAGAGATAAAAGATTTTTTGAATAAACGCATTAAGCAAACCGAAGCCTATCGAGTGTATGCGGAAAAATATGGGGAGAATACCGATTCGCTCAACATTATGCTTCAACAAAAGAAGCCAATGACCATTTTCTCATGGAATGGGGAACGCGACACGTTGTTCAGCAGTTTCGATTCGTTGAATTATTACAAACGCTTTTTGCAATCGGGCTTGATGAGTATGGACCCCAATACTGGCCACATCAAGGCATGGGTGGGGGGCTTCAACCATAAGTATTTTAAGTTTGATCACGTGCGCCAAGGCAAGCGACAACCCGGCTCAACTTTCAAAGCTTTTGTGTACGGTTTGGCCATGGAAAGTAATTATTCCCCTTGCCACAAAGAGAAAGACATATCACCACAATTTGATATCCCGGGTCAGCCACCTTGGTACCCGCTCAATGCCGAAGGCAACAGGGGTACAGGTAAAGAGATGACCATCCGCCAAGCAATGGCTCAATCCATCAATTCAATTACTGCTATCATGATGCAAAAACTCGGGGAGCAAAATGTAGTGGAGTTTGCCCATCGCGTAGGCATTGAAAGCAAATTAGATCCTGTTCCCTCTCTTTGCTTAGGCACAAGCGATGTGTCTCTTTTTGAACTGGTGGGCGCCTACAGCACGTTTGTAAACGGAGGCATTAACACAGAACCGTTTTTCATCACGCGTATTGAAGACAAAAATGGAAATGTGATTGAAAACTTTGTGCCTAAAACCAAACAGGCCATTGATGAACAAACTGCTTATAAAATGGTGTACATGCTGCGGGGCGGGGCAGAAGAGCGGGGCGGCACTTCACTCGGCCTTTCACTTGAACTACGCAGGGGTAATGAGATTGGTGGAAAAACGGGCACGACCAACGATGCATCAGATGGATGGTACATGGGCTTAACGCATAATTTAGTAACAGGTGTTTGGGTAGGCGGTGATGAACGTGCCGTGCATTTCCCTTCATGGGATTTTGGACAAGGTGGCAAAACAGCGCGGCCCATTTGGGATAAATTTATGCTGAAGGTTTATGCTGACCCTAAGACAGGTATTACCAAGGGGTATTTCAAAAGGCCATCCTCTGGCGTAGATGTTTCCATTGAATGCGCCAAAGCCACCGACAACAGAGAACCCGAAGAGGAAATGGATATCAAAAACTAAAAAAGTAGAAAGTTAAAAGTTCAAAATTCAAAGTAAAGAGCGGCTTAGACTTTGAACTTTTAACTTTCTACTTTTGACTTTGAATGATTAAAGATCAACTTGCTTCCCTCCCCGATTCGCCAGGCGTTTACCGCTACTACAACAAAGAAGATGTGTTGATTTATGTAGGCAAAGCCAAGAGCCTAAAAAAGCGTGTTAGCAGTTACTTCAACAAGCAATCACAATACAACCGCAAGACGGAGAAGCTTGTAAGCGAGATTGCGCGCATGGAATTTACGCTTGCCAACACCGAATTTGATGCGCTGTTGTTGGAGAATAATCTCATCAAACAAAATCAACCGAAGTACAACATCTTACTGAAAGATGATAAAACGTTTCCTTACCTCTGCATTTTAAAGGAACGCTTTCCGCGGATTATTTCTACACGAAAATATATCCCTAAACAAGGGGAATATTTTGGGCCTTATTCAAGCGTAAGCGCGATGAACAGCGTGCTCGAATTGGTAAGACAGTTGTATTCCATTCGCACATGTTCATTGCTGCTTTCGCAGGAAAATATTGAAGACAAGAAGTTCAAAGTCTGTTTGGAGTATCACATTGGTAACTGCAAAGGGCCGTGCGTAGGGCTGCAAGACGAGGCGAGTTACAATGACGAAATTGCACAGGCCCGAAATGTACTGAGAGGCAACTTAAGTATAGTGGAAGACCACTTTCAAAATAATATGGTGCAAGCGGCTGAACGACTGGAATTCGAGCGCGCTGCTTTTTTCAAATTAAAACTAGAGAAACTGGAGAAATTCCAAACTAAGTCATTAGTGGTTAACCGCAAGCTTACTGATATAGATGTTGTTACCATCACCAGCAGCGAAACGGATGCGTTTGTGAATTACTTACAGATTAAAGAGGGTGCGATAGTATTTTCAAAAAATACTGAGATCAAAAAGAAATTAGACGAAAGCGATGAAGAACTATTGAGCATGGCCGTTCAGGAATTGCGGAGCGAATACCGCAGCGCTAATCCAGAAGTATTTACCAACATCGTGCTCACGGTAAAGTCAGACGAGTTTGAAAACGTAGTTCCGCAAATTGGTGACAAGAAAAAGTTGGTTGATCTATCGCTCAAGAATGCATTGTACCTGAAGCGCGAACGCGAAATCAGCAAAGAAGAAAAGAA
>JBJTHA010000317.1:0-2797 GCA_046094265.1 Cytophagales bacterium | reverse complement strand
GCTTCGCGAAAGCGCTCCTCCGGCACTGGCTTCAGCAAGTAATCAACTGCATTTGCTTCAAATGCTTTGATGGCATAAGAATCGTAAGCAGTTATAAATTTTACGGAAGGTTTTGCATCCATCAGCTCCAACATTTCAAAGCCGTTGATTTTGGGCATTTGTATATCCAAAAAAATCAGGTCGGGTTTGTGTTCTTGAATGGCCTTTACCCCTTCAAAGCCATCGCCACATTCTTGTACTACTTCGATGTCTTCAAAATACTTCAGATACGCCTTGATGATTTCGCGAGCGAGGGGTTCGTCATCGATGAGGATTACTTTGGTCATTGGTGAAAAGTTGCTGCTAATTCGAAAATATTTTTTTAAATCGATACTGGATTCCGGATGCAGGATTTTTTGTGCCTAGTGATCAGCATCTGGGATCAAGTTGCGAGCATTTCCGGCAAAATCAATCTTACAATAAATTTATTTTTTTCGATGCGTGTAGTTAACAAATCGTTGCGGGAATAGAGCAGATACAACCTGCGTTTCAAGCCGCTCAAACCAAAACCGCTTCCCTCAGAGGGCTGCATGTCAGCATCAAAAGGATTCGAAATCTCAACCAATAACGAATCTCCTTCGCGCAGGGTGTGTAAGTTGATAACCACTTTGTCGGTAGTGCCATACAATCCGAACTTGATGGCGTTTTCTACCAACGGTTGTAGCAACAAAGGTGGGATGAGCCACATCTGTATTTGCTCATCCAAATCCATTTGCACTTCCAAGCGATGCCCAAAGCGCACCTTCTCAATTGACAAATACAAACGCAGATAGTCGGCCTCCTGTGCGAGCGTAATCCACTGCTCATCAGCACGCCTTAATGTGGCGCGCAGAAAATCAGACAGTTGTTGCACCATCTCACGAGCTTTGGGCGGTTGCACCAAAATCAACGCATTGATGGAATTCAAACTGTTGAACAAAAAATGAGGTTGCAATTGCAATTGTAGTTTTTGCAGTTCTGCCTCGCGCGCCATGCTGCTCGTGACAGCAGACTGCCGCTGGGCATCCTCTAATTCTTTGATGCGACTATAAAAAATGAATGCTGCGCTCGCAATTACTGTTATGGCGATTCCGAAAAAAATTCGGATGGGGGCGGACCTTCTCAAAAACTCCAAATACACTTCGTTGCCCTTTCCATAATATTCAAAAGCCGGATAAGTGAGTTGAAACAACACCACGCTTAATGCGATGGCCACCAAACCAGCGAAAAGAAATTTGTCGCGTGTTGGCGTGTATCGACTCAACACGGCTCCGAGCACAGCTACACTTATCACAATGGCTGACACCGTTGCCAATGCATCTAATACAGCCAATTTTAAATCAAAACCAAACCATGTTGCCAATAACCATATTTGAAAAAACAACGTGGCCAAAACCACAAGAACAATTGGCATTGATTTTTCTATTCGGGATTTCAATGGCATAGTCAAACTTTGGTTTGGGCAACACACATAGCTGCTTTCGCAGAAATTGACGCAAGATACTCGTTGACATCATTTGGTTCTTGGGTGGTAGAATAAATTTCATCACCATCTTCCAATGAAGGAAGTTGAATTAATTCCGTCACCTCCACAAATCTCCAAATTACTTTTTCGTCTTTGGTGTTTTGTAGGTGTTGCTCCAGCAATCGCCCCACAATACTCGCCTTCTCACGCGCCCAAGCATATTCATCCGCGCGAATCAGCCGAAGTTGCTCATCAAATTGAGGTGTGTGGTTGCCCACTCCGCTGATAATTTGGTAGACCATTTTCGCGAGGTACCAGTTCATTTTGTTTGGATTTGAGTAAAGTCCATTATCGATGGTGAAGTCAGCCATGGATTATCGACCATCAAACAATGGAATAAAAGACTAGTGACTCTTAATCTCCACTCCGCCAAACATGGCAAAACCGGTGAGCACCAATTTTTTATCAGGACTGTACGTTCCCAATTCCTTGCGTTTGTCATCTACACCACCCAATACTGCGGTAATGTCTGATTTTAATTGCCAGTTGCCGGGGATGACGATTTTTGTTCCTCCAAAAAGTTGTACAGTATCAATCACCACCGTGCCATTAATATCGGCTTGGGTCAAGTCTATTTCAGTGCCACCAAACATGCAGAACGACTGGCCACCTTTGAATGACTTCGAAAATACTCTGCGTTTCGCGCCACCAAAAACGGCTGTCATATCAAAGTAATCGTCATCGCCATCGTCCAAGGTGAGTATACCGTCACCTCTCATACTGTTTTTTTTTCTGGCTTCGCGTGATGCACCGCCTAACAGCGAGCGACCGACAATAAATCCGCCCACTATCATGATGGCCACAGGAAATGCGTACCGATCAAAATCGTATGGAAACCCCGGAATATCATCCAACAAAAAGAAGGTTCCAATTAGTATCAAGATAAGCCATCCGATCCCTTCAAATTTTTTGTTGATACCGATGATGACCCCCAACGCAATCAGAAAGGTCTTCCACGAGAATAACCAGCGCGGAAAGTCTAACAGATCCAGCCGATCAAACAACAAGAAAGACCCAATAGCCAAGATAATCGCCCCAGCCCACACGCTGTTGCTGATTTTTTTAGGTTGCTCGTTCATATCCTTTCAATTTTATACCAAAACTAACGGAGGGGAGCTTGCAGAGATATCTAAACTAGGTTAACGGAGGCAAAAAGTCGGTGAAACCGGAGTTTGGTTAGGGTGAAAATCGAGAGTCAGAAGTAGGCAGTTGGCAGTAAGCAGTCGGCAGGCGTAAGGGTTTACGTAAATTGAC
>JBJTHA010000316.1:0-4998 GCA_046094265.1 Cytophagales bacterium | reverse complement strand
ATCATTTACGATGGATTTAAAATAACAACGTTCTTTTGCTAAACACTGTTCATAACTCTTCCTTATACTTGCACCATGGGAGTAAAAGAACTCAAGGAACTGGACCGCCAAGCGATGCGAGACCAGATTTTAAAATCGGCTCACCAGCTCTTTTTGGAGAAAGGTTTTGACCAAATCAGCATCCGCAACATTGCCGAGGTAATCGAATACAGCCCTGCCACTATTTACCTCTACTTCAAAGACAAAAACGAAATTTACCACGCCCTGCACCAGCAAGGCTTTGGTATGTTGAACAAGGCATTTCAACCGCTGACGCAAATCTCTGATCCATTCCAGCGCCTCCGCGAAATGGGCAAAGCATACATTCAGTTTGCTACCACCAACCCCGAGGTGTACGACCTGTTGTTCATCCGCACTTAACCCATGGAGCACTTGGCAACTTGCTTGGACGAACAGTGGACGGAAGGAGATCGCGCATTTGATGTGCTCTTGCAAACCGCGAAGGGCTGCCAGGACCAAGGGTATTTTGTGGGGCTCAATACACAAAACATGGCCATGATGATCTGGAGTTTTATTCACGGGTTATGCTCGTTGGGTATTAGCAAGCACATCTCGCACGTAAAAGAGGCCCGCGATAACCAGTTGGTGGTAGATGAAATTATGAACAGCACGTACCAAACTTTCCAAGTAATGTTGGAACGACTGAAGAGCTAAAAAAATTTGAGATACAACTAAACACTGTTAAGTGAATTAACGATGAATACCAAAGTCTACATTTTCACATTCATGCTGTGGATAACCAATCTACAGCTAGTGGCTCAATCCGCCCTTTTAGATCAATACATTCAAGAGGGGCTGAAGAGCAATTTGCAATTGCAGCAGGAGCAATTGAGTTATGAGAAAAGCGTTGATAACTTGGGGTTAGCCCGTGCGCTTTTTATGCCGCAAGTTTCGGCCATTGCCAACTACACATTGGCGGGTGGCGGTCGTAAAATACAATTTCCCGTGGGCGACTTGCTCAATCCTGTATACTCCACGCTCAACCAGCTTACCAACTCTGCCGCTTTTCCGCAGATTGCGAACGTGAACGAACAGTTTCTTCCCAACAACTTTCACGAAACCAAGTTTCGCGTGGTGCAGCCGTTGTTCAACCCCGACATTTATTTTAACTACAAAGCGCAGAAAGAGTTGATCACGGTACAGCAAGCGCAAAAAAATGCGTTTCAAAATGAGTTGAAGTTCAACATCACATCGGCTTACTACCAATACCTGCAAAGCGAAGAGGCACTGGTAATCTTGGGTAAGACAAAAAACCTGTTGCAAGAATTGTTAAAAGTGAATACCAGCTTGGTGGCCAATGCGAAGGCAACCAAAGATGTGGTACTCAATACCGAATACGAACTGAGCAAACTAGAGCAGCAAATTGCGGAGAATGAGAAAAACAATCAGGTGGCGCGGGCGTACTTCAACTTTTTGCTCAACCGCGATTTAGAAACCAGTATCATAAAAGATACCGCTGTAATGTCTACCGCCACCAACCAGGTTAGCCTAGAGCAACTGACCCAAGAGGCCATCAGCAACAGACAAGAAGTAAAACAATTGGAAGGCGGCATTCGCGCCAATGAACAATTGGTGGATTTGCAAAAAGGCAACGCTCTTTGGCCAAAAGTCAATGTAGTGGGCGATATCGGCTACCAAGGTTTTCAATACAAGTTCGATCAGCCGCAACAATTTTACTTGGTGCAGTTTGGCTTGAGCTGGGACTTGTTTAAAGGCGGAGAGAAGAAAACCCGTGTGCAACAAGCCCGCATCGATCAACGCGTGTTGGAAAACAAAATGCAGCAGTTGAAGAAGCAAATTGAATTGCAGGTGATCCAGTCGCATTACGAATTGGAAACTGCTCGGCAGGCGTATGCGGCCTCGCAGAGTGGCGTGCGGAGCACCGAGCGTTCGTTTCAAATCATTCGCAGCAAGTACTGCGAAGGCCAAGCGATTCTATTGGAGTATTTAGACGCGCAAAATAAACTCACCACCGCACGTTTGACACAAGCTATCAATCATTACGAGTTGCTTCGCAAAGAAGCTGCCTTACATAAAACATTGTCGAACCTATAACAATCCCCGGTCGTCAGACGGCTCCAAGCAGTCAGGCGACTAAAAAACTTTAAAAAAACCAGTTTATGAAAAAGAAACATCTGTTTGTCCTCATTCCGATTTCGATGGCCGCCATCATGTTTACTTGTAGTAGCGAAAAAAAAGAGCCCGCTAACGTCACGATTGATGAATCGGCTGTGGCGGTGAAATTGGTAACTGTAGACCAAGGCGAGTATTCATTACCCGTGATCAGCTCGGGTTTGATTGGCACCGAAACAGAGTCCCGCTTGTCGTTTAAAGTACCGGGCATCATCCAAAAGATTTACGTGAAAGAAGGCGATGTTGTCAGAAAGGGTCAACTGCTGGCTTCGTTGGATTTAACTGAGATGAATGCCCAAGTAAACCAAGCAAAAAATGGGTTGGACAAAGCCACACGCGATTTTGAACGCGGGCAGAAATTGTTCAAAGACTCAGCCGCCACATTGGAGCAAATCCAAAATTTGCAAACAGCATTGAATGTAGCCGAGGAGAGTTATCGTATTGCCTCATTCAACAAACAGTTCTCTACCATTCATGCAATGGCTTCTGGCCGGGTGATCAAAAAATTTTTCAACGAAGGTGAACTGGCATCGCCGGGTGCGCCTGTGTTAATGGTGAATACTTCCGGCCAAAGCAATTGGATTGTAAAAATCGGATTACCTGATGTGGACTGGGTACGTGTGAAGGCAGGAGACAAAGTAACGATTACTACGGATGCTTATCCAAACGAAGAATTGAACGGTGAACTGACTTCAGTAAACGAAGGGGCTGAGTTGGTAACGGGTTTGTACCAAGCCGAGGTAAAAATAAATGCAGGCAATAAGAAGTTGGCCTCCGGGCTTTTTGCGAAAGTGCGCATTCAACCTTCGGCCAAGCAAAAGTTATGGAGCGTGCCGATTGAGGCAATAGTAGAAGGGCAAGGCAAAAGCGGAAGTGTTTTTGTGGTGCAGGCCGATGGTAAGTCGGTGAAGAAATTACCGGTACAGGTGGCTTGTCTCGAGAACCAAAAAGCATTTGTGTCGTCAGGCTTAGACGGCATTGAACAAGTAGTTTCCGCGGGCTCTGCTTTCTTGACCGAAAATTCAGTTGTATCCATCGCTAAAAACTAATCGCTATGCGCATCGCTGAATTTTCTGTAAAAAATTACCAGTTCACGCTCATCATTTTTGCGTTGGTGCTGGCCATTGGTGTGAACTCGCTCGTGAATATGCCTCGGGGCGAGGACCCGGAAACCGATCAACCCAGTTTTTCAATTGTGGTGGTGTATCCAGGCACAGGCCCTGCCGACATGGAGAAGTTGGTGGTGGACCCGATGGAAAAACGCATCAATGAATTGGATAACTTAAAACGCGTTACTACTTCCATTAGCGATGGCCTGGCGGTTTTTCGCGTTGACTATAAACATGAGTCGGACCGAGATGAGAAGTACCAAGAGATTATTCGCGAGGTAGATGCGCTGCGCAAAGAGCTGCCACCCGACATTTACGCCATCAACATCCAGCGTTTTTCTTCTACGGATGTGAACATTCTTCAGCTTGCGCTGATTTCGGAAACGGCTGCTTACCGAGAGCTGGAGGAGAAAGTTGAGAACCTCGAAGACCGCTTGGAGAAAGTAAAGAGTTTGAAGAAGATTGAGACATTTGGTTTCCCCGAGCAAGAAGTGAGAGTAGCGCTGAACATCGAAAAAATCGCGTTGAACAAAATTCCGGTGAATGCCGTGTTGGGTGCGTTGCAAAGTGAGAATGCCAACATACCCGGTGGCCGTATTCAAATGAACACGCGCAACTTCAATATTAAAACCAGTGGTGATTACAAAAGCGTTGACGAGATTAAAAACACGATTGTCTATTCGGCCAACGGCAAGATTTTGTATTTGAAAGATGTGGCCGAGGTATCAAGCGGCTATGAGCCGGAGTCGCACATTACCCGATTGAACGGGCACCGCGCGGTGTTGTTGACAGCCAGTCAAAAACCGGGGCAGAATATTTTTAAAGTAGATGATGCCGTGAAGCCAATTCTTGAGCAGTTTGAAAAAGAGTTGCCCGCGCACATTAAGATGGTAAAGAACTTTGACCAAGCGAAGAGCGTGAGCACACGATTGAGCCGCTTCGCTAAAGATTTTATTATTGCAATTTTGCTTGTCTCGATCACGCTGTTGCCGTTGGGCACACGCGCTGCCATTGTGGTGATGATTTCAATTCCGCTGTCAATTTTTACCGGGTTGTTTTTGTTGGATACGTTTGGGTTCTCCATTAACCAATTGAGCATTGTAGGCTTGATTGTTGCACTTGGTATTTTGGTCGATGACTCTATTGTAGTGATTGAAAACATTGAGCGCTACCTGCGCGCGGGTAAAGGTAAGCGCGAAGCGAGTATTGAGGCGACCAAGCAAATTGGTTTGGCGGTATTGGGTTGTACAGCCACGCTGATACTGGCCTTTTTACCGTTGGTATTTTTACCAGAGGCCGCGGGCGATTTTATTCGGAGCTTGCCCATGGCGGTGATTTTCACCGTGCTGGCTTCGTTGTTTGTATCGTTGACCATCGTACCTTTTTTGGCAAGTCGTATTTTAAAAACCCACGCATCACCCGAAGGAAACATATTTCTGCGTGCGTTGAAAAGAGGAATTCATGCTTCGTACACCCGCATTTTACATTGGTGCTTGCGCCATCCATGGGCAACGTTGGGCGGAACCGTGGTTTTGTTTGTGATGAGTTTGGGGTTATTCAAAGTAGTGGGCTTTAGCTTGTTCCCAAAATCAGAGAAGCCACAGTTCTTGATCAACATCGAAACGCCCAACAACCCCGCTTTCTCTTTGTTGATTCTGATTTTCAAATCAGTTTGCTGGTTGGCGAGTGGATTGTT
>JBJTHA010000315.1:0-5828 GCA_046094265.1 Cytophagales bacterium | reverse complement strand
GTGTTGAATGGTTTCATCCATGTAAATATCAAAATCGATATCTGATCGATTTTGATACCTATTATCCACTATAAACAAAAAACTTGAAGGCTTTTCAACGTCAACAAAAACGCTGCTGTTTTCATCAAGCAATGGACTGGTAATACTTATCTCAGAAACATTCCTATCATCTAAAGTAATTTGAAAAGTCCGCATTGTGCTACCTTTTATGTTACCCTTTTCATCAATTTGCAGGACCCTTACAGCCAAAAGAAATGTCCCTACTAATTCCCGCCCCTGATACTTTCCATCCCACGTAATAGTGCCATTATAATTATTGATCTTAAGGCTTTCTGGTTGGGTGTATTTACCATACAGGATAGGTGGCGTGAGGTGGTAAACCAACCGGTAATTATTCTTATCATAAGCAGCATTTGAAAAAGAAAAATGCAGCCCTGAAGGCGAATAAAAAATAGGAGGTAATAAAAAATTAGGAGAAGAATAATCTGTCGTTTCATCCAAATACGCTGATGTCTCTAAATAAAATGGTGTACTTACCGAGTTAGTGATATTCAACATGCCAGACTCCAGATTATTTTCGATATAAGAAATAGTATATTGACCAGGCTTTTGGTATGTATGTTCAATTGAATAAGAGACGAATCCGATACCAGGGGCAAACGGAGTATTTTCTTGGGTTGGTGTTGTGTGTATTATCTCATCACCAAAATCTAGTTTTCCACCACCTAGCTTAACCGGGCTTCCTGTGTTAGTATATACGTTTATGGTGACTAAAAATTTAAGCCCGCTTACTTTTTTCATTGAAATGTGACCGCATTTCAAATGTGTGGCAAAAGCCAAAGAGGGTAAGAAAAATGCAATTAGAATAAACCTTTTTATCATATACATTACGACACAAGTGGCCAGTTAAAATAGATCAAAATTTTGTTGAATATAGTTTTTCTAAATAAGAGACACCGTGCCCATGACACGGTTCAAGTCTCATGCCTGTTAGTTAAGGTTAAATTTTTATTTCTTAGCCGCCTGCGGATCGGGCTGCGCTCTGCTTGCAGCTGCTGTTCAAAGATAGTGAGCCCGGTTCCAAGTTTTTCTTTTTGACTTGACTTTTTATTCCACTAGAGCATTAACGAAAATCAAGTTTAAGAGTCTAAATCCTTGTAAATCAAGATTTCAAAGAACGTTTTAAATATTTTGAATGGCCACTAATGGTCTCTTTCTTATACTTAACGATTACGCTCGCTTTGGCAATCACCTTCGCCAAGGTCTCCTCGCGCGCTTGCAGTGTTGGTTCGCTCTCAAATATTTCACCACCATAGCCATGCACTCCACGTTTCTTTATTTCAGAGGCCGTGCGCAGATAGCCTTTAGAAGCGTTAATTACATTTCAGTAATGTTTCGCTAACTTTGATGCTCTTTATTACTACCGTATGTCCATCCAAAAAAGATTCAGCTCCCAAGACTTAGAGCGCATCAAAGCGGCTGTGCGCACGGCCGAAGACAAAATTTCCGGAGAAATTGTGCCAGTATTTGTTGAGAAAAGCGGCATTTATACCATCTCACTATACAGAGGTTTTTTGGCATTCGCTGCATTAGCATTCTTGGCCATCGTGCTTTTTGATCGCTATGCCAATTATTTTCAAGATTTGGCAGTGTATGATCCACTCATGATTTTTTTATGGGTGGTAATGGTGGGCATGTTGGGTGCGTTGATTACCCACTATGTAGATCCTTTGAAGCGACTGATGATGAGCCAACCCCATTTAGATCGAGCCACGCGCCAACGGGCTGAAAATGCTTTTTTAGAGGAAGAAGTTTTTGCCACGAGGCACCGCACCGGCATCATGATTTTTGTTTCTTTTTTCGAACGCGAAGTAATTGTAATGGCGGATCGGGGAATCAGTAAAGTAGTAGAACAAAAAGAGTGGGACAAACTCGTGCGCGGCATCACGCAAAACATCAAACAAGGAAAAGTAACAGAGGGCATTGAGGCCGCCATCTTGCGCAGTGGCGAAATCTTGTTCGAAAAAGGGTTTATCAAAACCAACGATGACGTAAACGAATTGCGTGACGACTTGCGCATAGAATAAGTGATAGAAGCAATGAAGGTTACGCAACGGATTCTTTTTTATTTTCTCTTCGCAATTAGTGCCAACTCTTTTGCACAAGCCCCAATACCCGAGTATGGCGGCAAGCGTGTCTACGATTTGGCTGGAGTACTTTCACCAGGGGCGGTAGCGCAATTAGAACAAACCCTGATGATCGAGCGCGACTCCACCACCAACCAAATAGGCATTTTGATCATCCCCTCTTTGCAAGGTGAAGACATCGATGGCTATGGCATTCGTGTAGCCGAAAAATGGAAATTGGGAGATCAAAAAAATGACAATGGCGTCATTCTGGTTATTGCCGTACAAGATCGCAAGATCCGGATTGAAGTGGGGCAAGGCTTGGAGGGCAGGTTAACCGATGCGCTCTCGAGCCGCATCAATCGCAATGAAATCATTCCGCACATCAAACAAGGCGATTACGACACAGGCGTAACGGTGGGCGTAGCCGCCATCATCAAAGCAATTAAAGGCGAGTATAAAGACCCTAATCCGGGCAAAAGAAGACGCGGAGGCAAAGGCAGTTCACCGCTTACTACCATTATCATTATTATCATCATACTTGCTATTCTTTCGCGCAGAGGTGGCGGGGGGATTGGGGGCTATTGGGCGGCTGGCACCTTGTTGGGTGGAGGCGGTGGCGGATTTGGCGGAAGCTCCGGTTCGTGGGAGTCGGGTGGTGGTGGAAGTTTTGGCGGTGGTGGATCGAGTGACTCGTGGTAGTTTTTCTATTTATAAATATGAGATACGAATCGAAAAAAGTAGGCAGTAATCAGTCTGCAGTAGGCAGGTTAGTTCTCGACTGCAAACTGCAGACTGCTTACTGCCTATTTCTCTTAGTGCCTTTGCTTTACTCTAACCTCGCCAATGCCCAAAAGCAAGTACCCGAACTCTGGAACCTGCGTGTGCATGACGATGCCAAAGTGTTGAAGCAAGAAGCTATTGATCGCCTCGAAAACCAACTCAAAGCTTACGAAGACTCTACTACCAACCAACTAGCGATTTTAACCATCACTTCGTTGGACGGTGATGCGCTTGAAGACTATTCGATACGTGTGGTGGAAAAATGGAAACTTGGCAACAAGAACAACGACAATGGTGTGTTAATTTTGATGGCGATAGACGACCGCAAAATGCGCATTGAAGTGGGCCAAGGTTTGGAGGGCGTGCTTACCGATGCGTTGTGCAATCGCATTATCCGAAATGAAATGGCACCGGCCTTTCGCCAGGGCGATTTTGATGCAGGCGTTACCGCGGCAGTCAACTCGGTGATAAAAGGCATTGGCGGAGAATACAAAGCCGAAGATGGCGGTGGTTCGAACGATTTCGATTCGATGGATACCGTGACAAAAATTGTAGTCGGTTCTATCATTTTCATTTTCTTGGGCGTGTTTGCGAGTATTGGCCTGTTTTCAAAAGGCCAGATGACTTGGGTATTGTATGCGTTTTTGATGCCGTTCTATGCCGCCTTTTTAGGTTTACTCATTAATTGGTGGATATTTTTGGGTTATCTTATTTTTTACCCCTTGGTCAGGCTTTGGATTGTGAAGAGCGGGCGCAAGCTCTTAGAATGGCAACCGACACGTGGAGGTTCGAGCAGCGGGTGGTCATCCGGTTCAAGCTCATCATCCGGCAGTAGCTGGTCGAGCAGTGGCAGCAGTTTTTCGGGTGGAGGCGGCAGCTTTGGTGGTGGCGGCAGCAGCGGGAGCTGGTAATAGATATTCAATTATTCTCTATTCGTGAAAAAGAAGTGGCTTATCATAGTGTCATCTATTTTGGTACTCTTAGCTCTTGCGGTGAGAGCATTTTTCCTACAAACAAACGTAATCGAAGAAGAAAGAAAATGGTTTGTTGGTCAGCTAAAATATGATTTTGCGTTAAAAGTTGACTCGATTTCTATTTACGGCTATGCTGGTGAAGGTTTTTTAAATTGCACACTCTCAGCAGGAGAAGTTGAAGTTTCAATTCAAAATGAGCTATTAAAAAAAATTAAACTCCACAAAGCAATGTGGTTTATTCAAAGAGCAAAAGATGACAGTTACTTGATTACGAACTCCAAGGCAAGCAGATTCCGAAAAGGCGATAGCCTGATCATCAATTCAAACAATAACCGGATACAGGTTTTCAGAAAAGGTAAAGTTCTGTTTCAGGAAAAAATAAGCGATTCCATGATGACAGCCTTATTCTGATCTCGCTAACTCAGTTGAAGTCTTCATGCCTCACCTACTTCTCATTTGATTATACTTTCTGTGTCCAAATTCTCCCTATTTTTGCCTGCTCTAAAGACATAGCCTAAGACTAGAATGAAACGCGACAAACTCATCTTCGACCTTATTGAAAAAGAGAAGCAACGCCAAGAGCATGGCATTGAATTGATTGCCTCTGAGAACTTCACCTCTCCGCAGGTAATGAAGGCACAGGGCTCCGTACTCACTAACAAATATGCCGAAGGCCTGCCCGGCAAGCGGTATTATGGTGGTTGCGAGGTAGTGGATGAAGTGGAGCAGTTGGCCATTGATCGAATCAAGGAATTGTTTGGTGCAGAATGGGCCAATGTGCAACCGCACTCGGGCGCGCAAGCCAACGCAGCGGTAATGCTTGCGTGTTTGAAACCAGGTGATAAAATTTTGGGTTTCGACCTTTCGCACGGAGGGCACTTAACACATGGATCAGCTGTTAATTTTTCAGGTAAGTTATACCAACCTTCGTTTTACGGAGTAGAGCAAGAAACCGGGTTGATCGATTTTGACAAAGTGATTGAAATCGCAGAACGCGAAAAACCAAAAATGATTATTTGCGGAGCTTCTGCATACAGCCGCGATTGGGATTACAAAAAATTGCGTGAGGCTGCCAATCGCGTAGGCGCAGTGTTGCTGGCCGATATTTCTCATCCTGCCGGGCTTATTGCACGTGGCTTGTTAAACGACCCGATGGAGCATTGCCACATTGTGACAACCACAACGCACAAAACATTGCGTGGGCCACGCGGAGGTTTGATCATGGTAGGTAAAAACATCGATAACCCATTTGGTTTGAAGACACCCAAAGGCGAATTGCGCACGCTAGGGTCGGTTTTGGATTCCGGTGTTTTCCCCGGCACACAAGGAGGGCCATTGGAGCACGTGATTGCCGCAAAGGCAATCGCCTTTGGCGAAGCACTTTCGGATGAATACATGGAGTACATTGTTCAAGTATCAAAGAACGCCAAAGCAATGGCATCTGCTTTTGTACAGAAGGGCTACAAAATTATTTCTGGAGGCACCGATAATCATTTGATGTTGATTGATCTCCGTTCAAAAAATCTCACCGGTAAAATTGCAGAGGAGGCACTCATTAAGGCAGACATCACCATCAATAAAAACATGGTGCCGTTCGATACCCAATCACCAATGGTAACATCGGGCATGCGCATCGGCACACCTGCTGTAACCACACGCGGCCTAAAAGAGAAAGATGTGGTGAAGGTGGTTGACCTCATTGATGAGGCGCTGCAAAAGCCAGCAGACGACAAACATTTGAAAGCTGTAAAACGCAAGGTAAATGCGTTGATGAAAAAGTTTCCGCTGTTCAGCTAAGAATTAACTCCAACCCTGAAAGACAAACCGTGTTGAAGCATGTCTGACGAAAAAGAAATGTCTTTCCTCGACCATTTGGAGGAGCTACGCTGGCGTGTGGTGCGCGCATCCATTGCCATGCTGGTGTTCATGATTGTGGCTTTCATTT
>JBJTHA010000314.1:0-4080 GCA_046094265.1 Cytophagales bacterium | reverse complement strand
AGGCAGTGAAGTACTGTACCATGGCAACCAAGCCAGAGAGTGACCGAATTTTGCCATCATCCGCCTCAATGTCGTATGGCCCTGCTGCATAAACAAAGTATCCGAAAACAGTGCTAACGATTACCCAAAAAATTGATTGGTACAGTGCCGA
The DNA here is from genome assembly GCA_046094265.1 of Cytophagales bacterium. Taxonomy (GTDB): domain Bacteria; phylum Bacteroidota; class Bacteroidia; order Cytophagales; family Cyclobacteriaceae; genus ELB16-189. The sequence goes on along the minus strand of JBJTHA010000314.1, from coordinate 3,929 downwards.
TTTAGTAGTGATTTTATGAGCGGATTTGTTGAAGACACCCAAGTCAATGAGCAAAAACACGCCAATGATAATACCAAAGGAACTGTACAAAATAGTCTGTTCACTTATCTCTCTACCAAATAGAACCAGCGCCAACATTTATGCTAAAGGGAATAGCGGTAATAAAAAATTTTACAAATCAAATTTTAATGAAGTATCGTTGAAACTTAATTAACGTCAAAATTAAGAATATATTTCATTTGGAGGCAATCTTGCCCTATGATTTCTGACCCGCTGCAAAAAAGAAACTGACTTGATCGAAAAATGTCACTATTGGTTGTTTAAAAAACGGGGTGTTGTCTAATCGGTTTGGAGCTGTAGTTGCAGAAGATTTTTGTATAGACTTTGCTTGTTGGCAACCAGTTGTTCATGCGAACCATTTTCTACAATTTCGCCATCCTTAATCACCAAAATTCTGTCTACTTTGCGTATAGTACTAAGGCGGTGAGCAATCACAATACTGGTTCGGTTTGTCATTAGTGTTTCCAGTGCCTGTTGAACGAGTTGCTCCGATTTGGCGTCCAAGGAACTAGTCGCTTCATCCAAAATCAGGATAGCAGGGTTTTTAAGAATTGCGCGTGCGATGGCAACGCGTTGTCGTTGCCCGCCCGAGAGTTTGATGCCTCGGTCGCCTACCACTGTTTGCAGTCTTTCCGGAAAACTGTCGATAAATTCCCAAGCATTGGCCTGTTTCGCTGCCTCAATTACTTCTGCCTCGGTTGCATTTGTCTTGCCGTAGGCGATGTTTTCGAAAATGGTGCCGCCAAACAAAATTACTTCTTGCGGCACAATACCAATGTTGTTTCGGTAGGCGCTAAGATTGTAGTCCTCCACGGGTTTATCATCAGCGTAAATAGTTCCCTTTTGCACTTTGTACAAGCGCATAATGAGACTGATGATGGTAGACTTTCCGGCACCGCTAGCGCCCACTAAGGCAATTTTTTCTCCAGGTCGAGTATCAAGGTTGATGTTTTTAAGCACCGGGAAGTCAGACCGTGAGGGATATTCAAATGAAACTCGATCCAAGCGCAGGTGGCCTGTCAATTTCAATGTTTGGTTGGATTGAGGGCGTTCGTCTACTGTTTCCAGTATTTCAAGGATACGTTCAGAAGCACCGACAGAGCGTTGCATTTGGCTGTAGATGTCGCCCAAACCAGCGATAGAAGCACCAATGAATGAAGTGTAAAAGATAAATGAAAACAATTCACCCACGGTGATCACATCTGTTTGTAGGAGGTGTGCACCATACCAGCCCACGGCTACAATACCTCCAAAAAATGCAAGTATTGTGAACGAAATAAAAAAACCACGGTACTTGGCTGTGCGGATGGCAGTAGCAACCACTTCGTTTAATGACTTTTTATACCGGACAATTTCAAACCACTCGTTTGTAAAGGCTTTTACCACGCCTATGGATTGAAATGTCTCTTCCACAATTACGTTAGACTGCGCCAATTGGTCTTGCGTTTTCTTCGACATCTTTCGAATAAATTTTCCAAACAGTAAAGCAGCTACCACCAGCACCGGAAAAGTGAGTAACATGAAAACAGCCAACTTTGGCGTAAGAAAAAATATCAACGGAATCCCGATACCTAAGATGAGAAACTGGCGTAGCAGTTCTGCCAAGGTAAAGGTGAAAACGTCTTGCAGAGTACTTACGTCAGATGTAAGGCGGCTGGTAAGTTCACCCACCCTACGACTGTCAAAAAAAGACATGGGCAGCCAAATAATTTTCGTATACACTGCGTGCCGCAAATCAGCCAGCGACTGCTCACTTACTTGCGTGAAGGTATACACCCTTATGAATGAGAAAACACTTTGGACGGCCAGCACTCCAATAAGCACTGTACCTACTTGTGTTACGCTGGAAAAAATGAAACTGTTTTTACCCTGGGCAACATCCAGCATTTGCCCCGCCAAATAAGGAAAAGATAAAATGGTACCACTGGATAACCCCAATGCCACCAAGCCAAAAACAAAAGTCCAGCGGTAGGGCAAAATAAACTTAAAAATGCCCCATAGTTTCTGGATGCCTTCTTTATTTAGTTTGCGTTTTTCACCTTCTTCTAAAAATTGTCTTTTAGCCATAACTAATCTAATTGTAAATACTCACAACTGCGTTTTGTCCACCAGTATACTATTCCAAATCGCACCATTTATGTAAAGTCTGTTCCACAAGGGGAGTAGTGACAATTTGCAGTGATTGGCTGGTTTGAGGAGTGTATTGTTAAACGGCTTATCTAACATTTCCCTCAATCGAAAACTTAACGGTGTCAGTCAAAATCATTTTTTGAAACCCAGAAATAGAGTAGCGTTTTAGCTTCATACCCTGCCCAATGCCATCAAATTCCATCAATAGATTGCGATGCGTTTTATACAATGAATTGGCTTCTTCGAAAATCGATTCAATCTTTTTCACTTGTTGAAAATCATCTAGGTAGAAGAATCTCACATAGGGCACGGCAGACGTTACGTCTGCTTTGTTTTTTAAGCGGTAGGTTCTTACCCATAAGTTGCTCTTGTTGTCTTTTTCATCTTTCGGTATTTCATAAGCATTTTTGAACAGTGGCTTATTGATTACATCCAACTCACGAAATACCTCCATTTCATTTCGCATACTTACCGTGTCTACCACAAATTGTGAAACATCGGTTTTGCCATCCATCACGGCAGTTTTTTTAATTGAATCCCTTGCTAAACCAACTAGTTTTACTTGCACTGTTACTAGGCTATCGAAATTAAAATATGGTTTATCGTACAGCATGCTGCTGCGATTGCACCCGAACAGTATCACCAATAAAACACCGAAAACGATAGGTCGAATCATTTTTGTAACAGCACTTTACCGGTCATTTCCGCGGGCAGGTCAATGCCCATTAAAGTCAGGATGGTGGGTGCCAAATCACCCAACTTGCCATCGTTTATTTTGCTAAAAGTTTGGGAATCGTCCACCAAAATACACGGCACCAAATTGGTGGTGTGCGCGGTATTGGGTGTGCCGTCATCGTTGATCATTACGTCTGAATTGCCGTGGTCTGCAATAATGATGGTCACATAACCATTTCTGCGTGCCGCTTCGGTCACTGCTTCGTTGCATTGGTCAACCGTTTCACAGGCCATTACCGCGGCAGAAAATACGCCTGTGTGGCCTACCATGTCTGGGTTCGCAAAATTCAAGCAAATGAAATCAGCTTCCTTTTTCTCTAATTCCGGTATAATCTTATCCCTAATGTCGGGCGCACTCATTTCTGGTTGCAAATCATACGTGGCTACTTTAGGCGATGGGCACATGATGCGCGATTCCCCGGTAAAGGCTTCTTCGCGCCCACCAGAAAAGAAGAATGTGACATGCGGGTATTTTTCGGTCTCCGCTATGCGTATCTGCTTCTTACCTGCTTTCGAAACAATTTCCCCTAGTGTGTTAGTCAAATTATCCTTGTCAAAAATTACATTTATTTTTTCAAAGGTATCATCATAGTTGGTGAGCGTGATGTAATGAAGGTTTAGTTTTTTCATTCCCTGATCTGGGAAATCCTGCTGCGTGAGCACCTGCGTGATTTCGCGGCCACGGTCGGTTCTGAAGTTAAAGCAAAGTACTACATCTCCTTCTTTGATGATGCCTATGGGTTTGTCGTTGGCTATTGCCACAATTGGTTTGATAAACTCATCTGTCACCCCCGCATCGTATGATTCTTGTACCGAATTCAACACGTTGCGTGAGGCCTTGCCCGTTCCATGCACAAGTAGATCATACGCAAGTTTTACACGCTCCCAACGTTTATCTCGGTCCATGGCATAGTAACGACCTACCACGCTTGCCAGTTGCCCGGTGGTAATTTGCAAGTGGTTTTGCAGATCGGTTAAATAGCCAATACCGCCTTTTGGATCTG